>JBDTVN010000027.1:0-13153 GCA_040007155.1 Chloroflexota bacterium | reverse complement strand
CCTGGGCGTGGTCGAGCTCACCGTTGCGCTCCATCGGAACCTCGATTCACCCACTGATCGCCTCGTCTGGGACACCGGCCACCAGGCCTACGCCCACAAGCTGCTGACTGGTCGGCTGGAGCAGTTCGGCACCTTGCGCGCACTCGGCGGTATGGGTGGCTTCCCGCGCCGGACCGAGAGCGAGCACGACGTGATGGATGGCGGCCACGCCGGCACCGGGCTGTCGATCGCAGAAGGTCTGGCGCTCGCCCGCGAGCAGAAAGGCTCGACCGAGAAGATCGTGGTCGTCGTCGGCGACGCGGCACTGATCAGCGGCATGTCACTCGAGGCGCTCAACGACATCGGTCAGCGCAAGACCAAGATGCTGATCATCCTCAACGACAACGAGATGAGCATTTCGCCCACGGTTGGGGCGCTCAGCCAATACCTGTCGCGCATCAAGCTGTCGCGCACCTATCGCGGTGGCAAGCGCATGTACCAGGACGTTCTCGGCCGACTGCCCGTGGTCGGCAAGCCGGCGATCGAGCTGTCCAAACGGTTCCGATCATCCGTCCTGTCGTTCGCTCAGCCCGGGCAGCTCTTCGAGGACCTGGGCATCTCCTACGTCGGACCGGTGCCGGGGCACAACCTGCGCGAGCTGAACAACACGATCCGCCGCGCGCTGCGCGACATCGACGGGCCGGTCATCCTCCACGTCCGCACACAGAAGGGCCGCGGCTACCAGCCGGCCATTGCCGACCAGGTCTCATTCCACGGGGCCGCGCTGCCGCCCATGACAGTCGTCCCGGGTGGCCAGATGGGCGCGCCCTCGCCGTCAGCGGTGAGCGGCAACAAAGAGGCCGAGGCGACGCCTTCCATGGCCCAGGCCGTCGCGGCCAAGGCCAAGCCGCCCAACTACACCGCGGTCGCGTCGCGCGAATTGATTGCCCTGGCCAAGGACGACCCGCGCATCGTCGCCATTACCGCGGGAATGCCCACGGGCACGGGTCTCGCCAAGTTCGGTGACGCGTTCCCGGGGCGCATGTACGACGTCGGCATCGCCGAACAGCACGCAATCACGATGGCGACGGGTCTCGCCCTGGGCGGTCTGCGGCCGTATGTGGCTATCTACTCGACTTTCCTGCAGCGTGCCTTCGACCAGACCGTGCACGACGTGTGCCAGAACGACGCACCAGTGGTGATCGGTGTCGATCGCGCCGGCCTCGTGGGCGAGGACGGCACCAGTCACCAGGGCATGTTCACCCTCGCCGCCCAACGCCAGCTGCCCAACCTGATCGTGGCCTCGCCCAAGGACGAACAGGAGCTGCGCCGCCTCATGCATACGGCATTTGGCCAGGAGCACCCGTTTGCACTGCACTACCCGCGCGACGCGGGCTTCGATCTGCCCGACGTCGAGCCCACGCCGATCCCGGTCGGTCAAGCCGAGGTCATGCGCGAAGGCAGCGACATCCTGATCGTCGGCTTCGGCCCAATCGTGATGCGCGGCGCTGAAGTCGCGGATCGATTGACCGCTGAAGGTTTCTCCGTGGAGCTGGTCAACGCTCGGTTCGCCAAGCCGCTCGATGAGAAGACGATCCTCGATGCGGCACGCGGCAAGAAACTGGTCGTGACCCTGGAGGAAGGTGTCGCGACTGGTGGCTTTGGCGCCGCCGTCCTGGAGGCACTGGCGGATGCAGGTTTGGCTGATGAGACGTTGCGTTCGATCCCGGTTCGCGTCATCGGCTTGCCACCCGACCACTTCGTGGATCACGGGGCGGTCGGCGATCTGCGGCGTTATCTGCGCATTGATGTGCCGGGTATCACCGACCAGGTGCACGAGGCTCTGGCCGACCTTGGTCTGGCACACATAGCCGCAGCTGACGGCAAGGCCGCGCGGGCCAGCGCTGCCGCAGCGCGCCGCCGCGCCTCCAAGGCCAAGACCGCCTGAGCCAACTCACGCCTCCGCACAAGGTCCGGCTCGACGACCTGCTCGTCGCGCGTGGCGTGGCCGAGGATCGCGATGCCGCGGCGCGGCTGTTGATGGCGGGCGCCGTCAAGGTAGGCGTTGGCGATGGCGCCCGGATTGATCGCAAGCCGGGTGAGTCGGTAGTTGCCGACATCCCGATCGAACTGGTCGCGCGGCCGCGCTTCGTTTCGCGCGGCGGCGAGAAGCTGGACGCTGCGCTCGACGCTTTTGCGATCGACGTGACCGAGAGAGTGTGTCTTGACGTTGGTGCGTCTACCGGCGGCTTCACTGACGTGCTGCTGCGGCGCGGCGCCGCGCGCGTCTATGCTCTCGACGTGGGTCGTGGACAGCTCGCTGAGGTTTTGCGTCAGGACCCGCGCGTCATCTCTATGGAGCGCACTCATGCCGCGCGGCTCGATCCGGCCGCGGCCGACCATGTCGCGCTGCCCGAGAGGCCGTCGCTGGCGGTCATCGATGTCTCCTTCATCTCCCTGACTCGCGTCCTGTCCGGCGTCCGCGCGGCGCTGGCGACGCCCACGGAGATGGTCGCGTTGGTCAAGCCGCAATTCGAGGCCGCGCCGGCCGACGTGCCCGGCGGAGTTGTCCGTGACGCGGCCGTTCAACGTGCCACGGTGGCGAACGTCGTCGCCTACGCCGCGTCGATCGGCCTGACCGCCCGGGGAGAGATCGAGTCTCCGCTGCTTGGCCCCAAGGGCAATCGCGAGTTTCTGGTCCATCTTGTGGCAGCCACCGCAGCAGCCGCCTGATGCAGCGCATCGGCCTCGCCTTCAACCCGACCAAACCCGAATCGATCGAGCTGCGCGACCGAGCGTCGGCGTGGTTCAAGAAACACGGCGGCGAGGCCTGGTCGGCCGAAGCGCAGGACACCGACGAGCTCATCCGCGGCCTGGCCGATTCGGAGGCGCTCATCGTCCTGGGCGGTGACGGCACCTTCCTACGGGCGGCGCGCGCGCTGGCCAAGGTCGACGTGCCGGTGCTGGGCGTGAACTCGGGTCACGTCGGCTTCCTGTCGAAGGTCGAGCCAGACGGCCTCGAGCAGACGCTCGAGAACCTGTTGGCCGAGAACTACACGATCGAGCCGCGCATGATGCTCGAGGCGGTGCTGACGCGCGGCGCCGGCGCACACGCCGATGCCAGCGCGACCGCCGGACGATTTGCGGCGCTCAACGACGCGGCAATCGTTCGTGGCGCTGAGGCCCGCGTCCTTCGCCTCGCGGTCGACGTCGATGACTCGCACCTCGCGACCTATGTGGCGGACGGCGTTGTGGTGGCCACGCCCACGGGCTCGACCGCATATTCGTTCAGCGCCGGCGGCCCAATCCTGGACCCGACCGCGCGCAACCTGATCGTCACGCCGATCGCCGCGTACCTGTCGTCGATTCGCTCAGTGGTCGTTGGGCCGTCGCACGCGGTGCGCATCCGCGTCGTCGATGGGCCGCCGGGGATCGTCAGCATCGACGGCCGCGAGGACTATCCGATCGAGGTCGGCGACTCGGTCGAGGTGCGCGCGATGGATCGGCCGATGCGCTTCATCGAGCCACCGGGCGCATTGCGCTTTTGGGATCTGCTGCGCCAGAAGGCCGCGCTGCTCCCCGCATAGCGTCAGACTCGACACATGCTGCGCGAGCTCGCCGTCCGCGACCTGGCTTTGATCGAACGAGCGCGCGTCGAGCTTGGTGCCGGCCTGACCGTCATCACCGGCGAAACTGGCGCGGGCAAGTCACTGTTGATCGATGCGCTAGGCCTGGTCATGGGCGCTCGAGCCGATTCCGGCCTTGTCCGGCACGGCGCGAGCGGAGCCCGGGTTGAGGCTCTGTTCGACCGTCCCAGCTCGGCCGACAACGACGGCGCGACCGACGATCCGCTCATCTGCGTGCGCGAGGTATCGGCCGAGGGCCGGAGCGTGGCGCGAATTGATGACGAGACGGTCACGGCCGCGCGCCTCGCGGCAACGGTCGATGCGCTCGTCGAGATCCACGGCCAGCACGACCAGCAGCGCCTGCTCCAGGGTGCGTGGCAGCGCGACGTGCTCGATGCTTATGGCGAACACGGCGGGCTTCGGCTGGCCGCGGTGGACGCCGTCCGGGCGCTGCGCTCGAACGAAGCTGCACTGAGGGAGCTGGCCACCGACCCGGCCGAGCTACAGCGCCGCCTGGATCTGGCCGAATTCGCCGCGGACGAGATCGAATCCGCCTATGTCAGAACTGGCGAGATCGATGAGCTCAAGGCGCGGCTTGCCCTTGCGGGCAACGCGCAGCGCATCGCGACACTGCTGGGCGATGCCCATGAGGCGCTGAGCGGCGAGGGCCGTGGCGCCCACGATGGCGTGGCACGGGCGTCGCGCGCCGTGGCGGACCTCGCCCGGCTTGATGCCAGCGCCGAATCTTTGGCTGAACGGATGACCGGACTCGGGGCCGAGCTTGACGATGTCGCGCTGGATCTGCAGCGTCGGAGCGAGCAGATGTCCGAGGCCGCTGGTGACACTGAGCAGATCGAGGAGCGGCTCGGCGTGCTCTACGGATTGCTGCGCAAATACGGCGAAGATGAGGGAGCGCTCGTCGACTACGGCGCGAAGCAACGCGCGGAAGCCGAGCGGTTGCGTGGCACTGAAGCCGAACGAGCGCGCCGCCAGGCTGACGCGGAAAAACTGAACGCGGCCGCCGAGTGTGCCGCGGCGACGCTGCACAACGCGCGGGCCAGCGTCGCTGGTGCCCTGGCAGGGGAGGTGACCGAGCGGCTGGTCGAGCTCGGCTTTCCGTCGGCCGCCTTCGTCATTCACCTCGACGACTCAGTCCTCGATGAGAGCGGCAGCGACCAGGTCAGCTATCTCCTCGCCCCCAACCCGGGCGAGCCGCCGCGGCCCCTTGCCAAGATCGCCAGCGGAGGTGAGCTGTCGCGCGTCGCCCTCGCGCTCAAGTCCGTTCTCGCCGCGGCCGACCAGACCCCGACGCTGATTTTCGACGAAGTGGATGCCGGCATCGGTGGCCGGTCGGCCGATCCGGTCGGCCGGTTGTTGTGGCGGTTGGCACGCGACCACCAGGTGGTATGCGTCACGCACCTGCCGCAGATCGCCGCCTACGCCGATGGCCACCTGCGCATCGAAAAGGTTGAACGCGACGGTCGCACCGCGACCCAGATCACGCCGCTCGATCCTGGGGAGCGGCGCGTCGAGTTGGCCCAGATGCTTGGCGGGTCGGCCGGCGCGGAAGCAGCTCTCGCGGCCGCGGACGAGCTGCTGGCGCGAGCACGCGAAGTGCGCGAGGCGGTCACGAATGCTGCTTGAAGACGCGATCGATGCCTACCTGACGTTCCTGCGCGTCGAGCGCGGCCTGTCCGACGCCACCATTCGCGCATACAGCACCGATCTGAATGGCTTCGCCAGAGTTCTCGACACGAAGCGGGCGAACTGGGCTGCGGGTGCTCAAGGTGCCATCGACCACCTCGCGGCCCTCACCCGACCGCCGCGCGTCCTCAAACCGACGAGCCACCGGCGCAAGGCCGCGGCGATCCGCGCGTTCTACCGCTTTTGCTTCGCCGAGGGCCTGATCGAGAAGGACATCGCGTCGCTCCTTGATCTGCCGCGGGCGTCGCGCCAATTGCCGGACACGCTCGACGTCCACCAGGTCGAGGCGCTGCTCGAAGCGCCCGACGCTGCAACCGAGCTGGGCCTCAGAGACCGCGCCCTGCTCGAGCTGCTCTACGCCTGCGGCCTCCGGGTGAGCGAAGCGCTCAACTTGGACCTGGAGGACATCAGCCTGTCGGAGGGGAGCGTCCGCGTCATCGGCAAGGGCGATCGCGAGCGGCGGCTGCCGGTCGGCGATGTCGCGCTCGCGGCACTCAAGAAATACGTCGACGAGGCACGACCCACGCTACTCGACGCGGCTACTCGCAGCGTTGGCAAGCAGCAGTTCAAACGCGGCGGCGCGCTATTTGTGAATGCGCGCGGCCAGCGGCTAAGTCGCATGGCTGCGTGGCGCGTCATTCGTCACGCGGCGCTGGTCGGCGGCGTCCGCGGCCACGTCACACCACATACATTGCGTCATAGTTTCGCCACGCATCTGCTCGAGGGCGGCGCCGACCTCCGCGTCGTGCAGGAATTGCTGGGACACGCGAGCATCACCACCACGCAGCTGTACACGCACCTGACGGGTGAGCGCATCAGACAGGTCTACGCGCGGGCTCACCCCCGCGCTTGAGCGAAGAGGAGAAACCCGGACATGGCCCGTTACGCCGACAGCCTCCTGTCAGAGGGCGAGGTCGTCGTCCTGCGCACCCGGCAGCACTGGTTCGCGCTCGTCGCGCGCGCTCGTATGGGCATCGCGCTGTTCGTGCTGGGGCTGGCATTGCTCTTGGTCATCGCCTGGTTCAAGGTCATCGGTTCGACCTACACCGTGATGAGCTGGGCGGCCTTCATCCTGCTGATCCTGGGGGTCGTGTTGATCGTCGCGCGCTTCTGGACCTGGTGGGCGGAGGATTTCATGGTCACCAACCGTCGGCTGCTCAAGGTCACCGGGGTGCTGAGCAAGCGTTCGGCCGACTCGTCGCTCGAGAAGATCAATGACGCGGTGCTTTCCCAGTCGGTGTTTGGGCGCATGTTCAACTTCGGCGATCTCGATATCTTGACCGCCGCCGAACAGGCGGTTGATCGCTACCACATGCTCAACAGCCCCAAGGAATTCAAGAAGACGATGCTCGCCCAGAAGCACAACCTGGAGACGGAGTTCATGTACGGCCGCCCGCCCACACCACCGCTGCGCGCTGACGCCCCGGCTATGACGCCAACCGCGGCTACTGCACCCGCTCCGGCCCCGCAGATGAGCGCGGAGGAGGAGTCTCGCGAGGTGACTGAGACGCTCGCTCGGCTGGCCGATCTGCGCGACAAGGGGGCCATCACCGCCGAGGAATACGAGGCGAAAAAGGACGAGCTCCTCGGCCGACTGTGAACCTCGATTCGTTCGCGCTGCTACAAGGCGCAGTCGTCGTCGCCATATTTCTGCTGATCGCCTTTCCTGTTCACGAATTCAGCCACGCATGGGCGGCATATCGGCTGGGCGACTCGACCGCGCGTTGGCAGGGCCGGCTGTCGCTTAACCCATTGGTTCACTTCGACCCATTGGGCGGGACTCTGCTGGCTGTCACTGTTCTATTCGCAGGCTTTGGTTTCGGCTGGGCCAAACCCACGCCGGTAAATCCATACAACCTGCGCTACGGCCGCCGTGGCGAGGCGCTCGTCGCGGTCGCGGGGCCGCTGTCCAATCTCGTCATGGCAGTCGCTGTCGCCATCCCACTGCGGCTCATCCATGGCGATGCGGCACTCTGGGATTCGCTGCGCGCGAGTTTCCCAGCGCAATTCGCCGTCGGGGCGGCGGTGACTTTTGTCGTGGTCGACATTGCCCTGTTGATATTCAATCTGTTGCCAATCCCGCCGCTCGACGGTTGGCGCGCGCTGCTTGGCCTAGTTGACGCGCGCACAGCAATGAGCCTGCGTCAGTTCGAGCAGTACGGCTTCATCGTGCTCATTCTTCTGATCGTCGTCGCGCCTGGATTCCTCAGCACCATCGTGTTCGGTTTGGCGGGTCTATTGCTCGGTTTCCCGATTACATGAACAGGTTCCCCGCGCGATGAGTTGGTGGGCGGGCAAGGTCCGGCGCTTCGCTCGCTATTTCACCGGCCGAGTTTCCGCGTCGGAGCGTTCCAACCTTTCGGCCTGGCTGACACCGGCGCAGCTGGCGCTGTACGACTCAATGCAGGGCGCGGACCAACGCCACGGGCTCGATGTGGTCGCTGCCCTGCGTGGGGGTGGCCATGCGCAGAATTCGCTGCTGCTGGCAGGGTTGCTGCACGACTGCGGCAAGGGCCGCGGCCTGCACGTTTGGCACCGCGTGGGCTGGTCGCTCGGCGAGCGCTATGGCGCGACGGTCGAGCAGGCCATGGAGAAGATGCCCACCTTTCACTCCGCATTTGCGACGTTACGCGAGCACGCGGCGCGCTCGGCTGACCTCGCCGCGGCCGCCGGCTGTGACGCGGCGACTGTTGACCTGATCCGCAACCAGGCCGAGCCGACGGATCCCGTGCTCGGGCGAGCGCTGCTGCTGGCCGACCAGGCCAACTGACGATGACCGCGCCGGCAAGGACGACTCTGGCGCCCGCGGTCGCGGGAGCCAGCGGAGGACGCGCAGCAGCGGCCGTGAGGCCGAATGCGGAGGGGGCAATCCCGGTCGAGATCAGCTTCGCCAGCGGTCGCCGGCCCGAGGAATCGACGCACGTCCGCACCGACGTGTTCGATGGCCCGCTGGCACTACTCCTGGCGCTCATCGAGCAGCGCCAGCTCGATGTCCTGACGGTGCGCCTGGGCGATCTTGCGGGCGCCTACCTCGACGCACTGGCGCGCATCGAGCAGGGCCGGCTGGGCCTGCTGTCATCGTTCGTAACGGTCTGCTCGCAGCTCATCTTGATCAAGTCGCGCGCGCTGCTGCCGCGCGCCCCGCAGGTCGTGCTCGCCGGCGGCGAGGAAGTGGCCGACCCGGAGGAGGAGCTCCGCCGGCGACTCATCGAGTACCGCATGTTCCGCGACGCGGGTCGCGTACTCGCGGATCGGCGCGACATTGGAGCGTGGCTGTATCACCGTGAAGCGGCCGCGGCTCTCGCCGCCGGCCTGTCCGGTGCACGGCCCGACCCAGGCCCGGCGCTCAATCCGCAGATCCTGGCCGACGCGCTGCTGGCGAGCGTCAGGCTCGTCCCGCCGCCGCCCGCACCAGCGGAGGTCATGGTTCGGACGATCACGCTCGAGGAGCGGGCGTCGGTGATCCGCGCGGCGCTGCAGCGAGTGCCCGTGCTGGTGCTGCAGGAGCTACTGCGCGACGTGACCGATCGAGTCGTCATCGCGGTCACGTTCCTGGCGTTGCTAGAGCTCGCGAAAAGTCGCGAGGTGTCGCTCGAGCAAGCCGAACCGTGGGGGCCGATCACGGTCACGCCGCGGACCGCCCACGAGTCGCCGATCGATGATTGACGAGCAGGTCCTCGACCCGCTTGAGCCGCCGCCCGGCGTACTGACTGTCGCTCAGCTCGAGGCGCTCCTATTCGTCGCCGAGCGACCGTTGTCCCGCAGGGAACTGGCCGCACTGGCTGGAATCGAGCACGAGCAAATCGACTCGCTGCTGGGCGACCTGGAAGTCGTGCTGCGTGACCGGGGCCTGCGCCTGCTCTCTTCAGGCGACAGGGTCCAGCTCGTGACCTCGCCCGATGCCGGCCGGCTGATAGCGCGCTACGTCGGGGCAGACGGTGGAAAGCTCTCGCCGGCGGCGCTCGAGACGCTCGCAATCGTTGCCTATCGCCAACCGGTGACCCGTGGGGTCATCGAACGAATTCGCGGGGTCGACTCCGACTATGTGATCCGCAGCCTGCTCCATCGCCGGCTGGTGGTTGAGCAGGGCAGGGCCGATTCGGCCGGCCGGCCGTTCCTGTACGGGACCGGCTTCGATTTTCTCGAGCGGTTCGGGTTGACATCGCTCGACGAGTTGCCGCCGCTCGAAGCGGAGGCCGCGCTCCGGCTCGACGAACCTCAGCCCTCCGATGAGTGAGCGCGTCCGCATCCACAAGGCGCTTGCCGACGCCGGGGTGGCATCGCGTCGGGCGGCCGAGCAACTGGTCATTGCCGGCCGCGTGACAGTTGGTGGTGTCGTGGCAACGGTTGGCCAGCTTGTCGATCCGGCGAGCGATGCGCTAACTGTTGACGGTCGCGCAATCTCAGTCGAGCGCCAGCCGCGCGTGTACTTGCTGCTCGCCAAGCCGGCGGGGGTCACCAGCACGGTGAGTGATCGCCACGCCGATAGGACGGTGATCGACCTGATCCCGGCCGCGCTCAAAAAGGGCGCCGCGCGGCTGTACCCCGTCGGCCGCCTGGACCGTGACTCGGAAGGTCTGCTGCTCCTCACCAATGACGGCGCGTGGTACCAGCGCATGCTCCATCCCAAGCATGGCATCGAGCGCGAGTATGCAGTCGCCCTCGAGCAGCCCCTGACGGCCGAGCAACGGGAAGTGTTGGGGCGCGGTGTCGCGCTCGAAGAGGGTATGGCGCGCCTTGTTGCGCTGCGCCCCGCGACCAGCGCCGAAATCCGTGGCCTGGAGCGGCTCGGCGGCGTCGTGCGCGGCTTCAGTTGGTACCAGGTCACCCTGGGCCAGGGCATGAAACGTCAGATTCGGCGCATGTTCGCGGCTGTCGATGCGCCGGTTCGCCGCCTGGCACGAATTCGCATTGGCACGCTGCGCATGGGTGACATGGCGCTTGGCGATGCGCGGCCGCTCAGCGCCGCCGAACGTGGCCAGTTGGAGAAGCTGGTCCTGGACGACCGGCCCGTCGCGGTCGCCGAGACGCGTGGGCTCGTGGTCAGCATCGACGGCCCCGGCGGCAGCGGCAAGAGCACCGTCGGCGTCCGCGCCGCAGAGGCGCTTGGCTATCGCTTCTGCGATACGGGCGTCCTGTATCGCGGGCTGGCATTGCTGGCGATGACGCGTGGTGTCGACGTCGATGATGCACGGGCGCTCGTCGCGCTGGTGCCGCACATGAAGCTCGAACCCGACGAGCGGCAACAGTACGTGCGCCTCCTCGCCGATGGCCGCGAAGTGACGAGCGAGTTGCACACTGCCGCCGTGGACCAGAAGGTGAGCAGCGTGTCGCAGCACGCCGATGTGCGTCACGCGCTGCTGCCGGTCCAGCGCGGGTTGGCCAAGGATGGGCGGCTGATCATGGCCGGGCGTGACATCGGCACCGTTGTCCTACCCGACGCCGACCTGAAGCTCTACCTCGACGTCACGGTCGAGGAGCGTGCCCGCCGCCGCGCGATTGAGCGCGGTCTGGCAGAAGACGCAGGGGCGCTCGCGCAGATCGAAGACGAGCTGCAACGGCGCGACGAGATCGACAGCACTCGCGCCGCGAGCCCGCTCAGGATCCCCGACGGCGCAACCGTCATCAACACCGCGAACAACACGCTCGAGGAGACGGTGGCCCAGGTTGTCGAATTGATTCGTGCCTCGGAGCACGCGGACTCTTTCGATGACTGACCGGCCGCGCCGCGGGACGCCACTCTCGACCAGGGCCGCGGCCGCGCTCGCCCGTCTCGGCTTGAAACTGGGCGCGAAGGTGACCGTCGAGATCGATGGCGATCTGCCCAAGGACGGGCCGCTCATCGTTATTGCCAACCACATTTCGGCGGCCGATCCGCCGCTCGTTGCGGGATGGCTGACCAAGCTCCTCGGCCGTCGTCTGCACATCCTGGCCAAGGAAACGTTGTTTGTCGGCCCAGTCGGCTGGTTCCTGCGCAGTCAGGGCGTGACTCCGGTGCGCCGTGGCGGCAGCGACATTGAGGCTTACCGATCGGCCAAGCAGATCCTCGATCGGGGCGATGTGCTGTGCATCTTTCCCGAGGGAACGCGCAGCTTCGACGGCCTCATGAGCGAGCCCAAGCCGGGCGTCGCCATGCTCGCCACCCGCGAAGCGGTGCAGATCCTGCCCGTCGGCATCAGCGGCAGCGACTGGTTCCTGGGCCGCGGCAAGGCGCTGCCACGCTTCCGCGCGCCGATCCATCTGCACATCGGCAAGCCCTTCACCCTTGCCCTCGACTCTGGCCTTTCAAGACGCGCAGCCGTCAACAAGGCGTCGGACGAGCTCATGAGCCACATCGCCGCACTCGTCGACGAGCGGCACCGCGGCCGTTTCGGCTAGCTGAACCGAGCGTCCGTATAGTTCCGCCAAGCAAACAAAGAGGAGAGAAGACGGAATGACCCAGACGCCGGAGCCAAACCCGATGCCGGGCGCCAACCCGCCACCCGCCGCACCGCCGCCGGGCTCGATGGGCTACGAGGCACCGCCAACCGGCCCAATGGGCTATCAGCCCCCTGTCGTCGCGCCCAAAAAGAGCAATCGCCTCGCGCTGGCCATCTTCGCCATCCTCGCGGTCGTTGTCGTCGGCGTCATCGCCTACGTCGTACTGACACGTGACTCGTCGTCGGGCGCCGTGGACGCGCTCCAGGTAGGAGATTGCATCGACGAGCCGGCCGCGGCAAGCAGCATCACCGAGGTCCAGCACCAGCCGTGCACCACGCCCCACGACGGCGAGGTCTTCGGTTTGCTGACCAATCCCGCCGGTCCCGATGAGCCGTACCCGGTCGTATCTGGCTTCGACGATTACATCCAGACCAACTGCATACCGCTGTGGGAGGCCTACACGGGCCGCTCCTGGGCGACCGACACGGAGCTCAGCCTTAACTTCCTCCACCCGACCATTACCGGTTGGGGCGATGGCGACCGGGGCTTCTCGTGCTACCTGTCGCGAGTCGATGGCCAGAAGCTGAATGCGTCCGTGAAGGGGATCGGCGCCTCGCCGTTGCCCTAGCGCGCAGCAGCAGCCCGCGGGCGTCGCTGCGGAGGCAAATATTGGCGGCCGCCTGGAACGGTCGCCGACCTTCATACTTGACCGGTCATGGGTAACGTCGAAGAGGTCCGCATCGCACGACGGACCGGCTTCTGCTATGGAGTGCGCGAGGCTATCGATTACGCCCGCCTCGCCGCCGCGCAGGGCAAACAGACCACCACGCTGGGTCAGGTCGTCCACAACGAGGGCGTGATCGCCCAGCTCCAGGGGCAGGGCATTCGCACCGTGGACACGCTCGACGATGTTGAGCGCGGCGCGGCTGTGGTGATCCGCGCCCATGGCGTGACGCCCGAGGTCATGAATCGCGCCAACGAGCGCGGTCTCGAGGTCATCGACGGTACCTGCACCTGGGTGATCCAGGAGCAGAAGGAGCTCAAGGCTCTGGTCGAGGATGGCTACACGATCGTGCTGCTGGGCACACCGAACCATCCCGAGGTGGTCGGCCTGTTGGGCTTTGCCCCCGACGCAATCCTTGTCGATGATGAGGAGGACTGGCAGCGCATCCCGCGCACCAAGCGCATGGCGCTGATCAGCCAGAGCACCCAGCCGCCGTGGAAGTTCGAGAAGCTAGCCGCGTACCTCGTCAGCCGCGCGCACGAACTCAAGATCGTCAACACGGTCTGTCCCGTCACCATCCGCCGCCAAGAGGACACCATGGCCTTGGCCGCGGCGGTCGACATGATGGTCGTGGTCGGTGGCCGGAACAGCGCCAACACCAAGGAGCTGACGCGTCTGTGCCAGATCGCCGACAAACCGG
>JBDTVN010000026.1:0-13842 GCA_040007155.1 Chloroflexota bacterium | reverse complement strand
TGTTCAGCGCCTGCACGCTCTTGTCGCGGCCGACCTGGAGCGGCACGATCATCTCGGGGAAGATGACCGTCTCGCGCAGCGCAACGAGCGGTAGCTCGCGCACTTTCTCAGCAGCGGCGGGCTTGTCCGGCGCCTGCTCCTGCTCGTCCTTCTTGATCGTGTCGGTCATTTCACTCCCTGCGCCTGTCGCGCTTCAGCTGGCGTCCCTGTTGTGACGGTGGTGGTATCGGGTTTTGTGGCTTCATCGGCGGCTTCGCTCGGAGCCGTTTGGCCGTCTTCGTAGAGGGTTTCCAATATGCGCGTTCCGAGACGCTCCTCGAGTTCGAACAGGACGCGCACCCCGGCGAGGTTCACGCCCATGTTCCGGGTGAGGTGACGGATCCAGAGAACGCGCCGGACGTCGTTCTCCGAGTAGAGACGGATGTTGGTTCGAGTCCGAGCCGGGCAGAGCAGGCCCTCAAGCTCGTAGATGCGCAGCGTTCGGGGATGAACGCGCACCAACTCGGCGGCGACGCTGATTACGTAAACCGGCCGAGTCGGATCGCGCTCGAGCCGCTCTTCGCGGCCGTTTTCGGTCACCGGCTCTCCTTGGTCGAGCCTTGGTCCGACTTGGAGATCTGGTCTCCGGCGGCAGCGATGTTGCTGCGACGGATCCCCTTTTTGAGAAGTCGATTCAGCACCGACTGTGCGGAAAGGTGCTCTCCCAGCGGGTTGGTACCACGGATCGCAGACATGAGACGATGACGCTAAACCCTGACAATGGCATTGTCAAGACATCTGTTGCGACAGTGGTAGAAGTGTTGCATATACGCCACGGGCCAGCACGGCGCATCAACTGCCGTTTGACACCAGGATCGTGTCGATACGCCAAGCCGAGGACGGCAAGAGCCCGTCGGAGACGCGCTCTTCGTTAACCAAGATGACCATCACCGGCGTCACGACGACCGTGCGCAGGCCGGCTGTCGGCACGATGCCGAGGAGGGTCGTCTCGAAGCGTTCGCTGCGCACCAGTTCAACCGAAAACCTGGTCGGACTGACCTGACGGACCCTCAGACTGCCGAACGGCCGCGCTGGATCCAAGCCGCTCTCATTGCCGTAGTTGGCGAGCCCGCTAGTCAGGTGGTTGACGAGTTGGTTCCGTTCGCCCTGCCACAGGTCGGCAATTGCCTGCGGAGCGACCGGCGCGTTGCCATACAGGGCGGCGGCGACATCGGGCCGCCCGGCTTGCCAGGCCTCCATATAGGCCTCGACGGTCGAGGCGGCGGAGCCATGGCGGCCGCCGATTATCCAGAACGCCGTGAACACTGCGAGCACCAGGGGCAGGAACAGCGCGAGTTGGAGCTCGCCGCCGGGCGCTCCCCCGAGTCTTACCGCGCGGCGGTAGGCGTGGACCGCCTGTCCAAACCAGAAGACGATGATCAAGACGAGGGGCACGAACACGGCCAGCCAGCGCGTGCCATCGATGAGCTGCACGGCAATGATCAGCCAATCCCCGATGGCGAGGAACTGGATGATGGCGAGCAGCCAGCCGCGCCGGTCACCCAGCGCTGCATGTCCCCAACCCCAGACGAGCAGCGCCCGGCGCAGGACCTGGGCTGGTTGCGGCACGGGCCGCGCAACTTGACCGGTTATAGCGCGACGCCCGTGCTAGCTCGCGGTGCGGGCTGGCTCAACGTCGCCGATCAGCTCACGCCGCAGCACGTCCTCGCCGGCGTCACCTTTGGCCACCGCCAACACCTTGTCGCCAGCCTGGAAGACCGTATCGGCGCGCACCTGATGCACCTGGCTGCCGCGTAGAAGCAAGAACAGCGACGAGCCTTCAGGCAGTTCGATGTCCGTCGACTTGCGTCCGAGCGCCGGTGAACCCTCGGTGATCTGTGCCTCGACCAGCTCCATCTCGCCGCCCTTGAGCTGCGCCAGGTGGAGCAGTTCGTGGACCGGGATGTCCTGCTCGACCGCGGCCAGGACCATGCGTGTGGGACTGATGATCTCGTTGACGCCGAGGTGCTTGAAGAGATCCTCGTTGCGCGGGTTGTTGACGCGGGCGATCGTCTTGGGCACGTCGAAATGATGCTTGGCCATCTGGCACACAACGAGGTTGTCCTCGTCGTCCCCGGTGACGGCGGCGACGATCGCGGCGCGGTTCGCGCCGGCCTCGGCGAGGTGCTTGCCCTCGCAACCATCGCGATTGAGGACGATGCTGCCCAGCTCATCTGAGATTTGGCGCGCCCGGCTCGCGTTCTTCTCGAGGATCACGAGTTCGTGGCCCGCCTCGAGCAGCTCCTTGGCGAGGTAGTAGCCGACTTTCCCGCCACCGACTACGACGATGTACATGGCTAGTGGCTCGGGTGGCCGGCGCCGGCGGGCACCGCTTCAGGGTCGAGATGGTCGTGATGGCGCTCGACCTGGCGCACGCCACTGGCGCCCTTGTCCGGCGCCAGGCCGGCGTATTGGCCGAGTGCGTCAACGAGCAGGCGCGTCCGGCAGATCGTCGCCAGGCCAAGTTGTGTGTATGCCTCCGCGCGCACGGGATCGTTCACCTTGGCGACGACGTTCTTGACCCCGAACGTCTCGCTCGCCATCTGGGCCGCAAAGGCGTTGCGGTTGTCGCCCTCTGTCAGCGCAAAGAACCAGTCGGCCGTGTCGGTGCCAACCCTGCGGAGCACGTCTTCATCCGTGCCATCAGCGCGTATCGCCTGACCGGGGAAGTCCGGCTCGAGGCGGCTGAACGCTTCTGTATTGGTGTCGATGACGGTCACGTCGTGGCCCTCGCGAGCCAGTCGCTCGGCCAGGCCAGCGCCAACGCGGCCACAACCGACGATCACTGTTCTCATGGCGTGAGGCTAGCGCAAGCCGAGGCCGGCGCCCGCCGTCAGCGAGTCGCTGTTGTCGCGCCGCTCCCCACCAACAGGCACGGGCTCGCGCAGCACGATGACCTGGCAGGGCGCGTTCTGGAGGATGTACGGGATCGTGGTGCCCATGGCGAAGTCGCCGCCGAAACGCTTGCGATAGGGCAGGCCAATGATGATCGCGTCGGCACCCAACTCGATCGCCTCATCGACGAGCGCGGCCGCGACCTCGCGCGCCTGGAGCAGGTCGCCCGACAACTTCACCTTGTACTTGTCGGCAATGCCTTCGGCGAGGTCGAGCACGGACGAAGCGGCCAGGTTTTCGTCGGTCATCTCGTCGGACAGCTCGTGCTGCCAGGTGACCTCAATGACGTGGACCGCGACGAGCTCCGCGGCGTATGCCTTGGCCAGCTGGCAGCCGAGATGAACCACCAGCTCGTCGGTCGGGCCGCCGTTGAGACCCAGAACTGCCTTGTGAATCGGATTCGGATTGGCACCCTCGACCATGCGGCGGGAAGGCTATCAGCACGGTTGGCGCTGATCAGCCGCGCTTGGGTGCGGGCTCGTCCTCATCTTGCTCACGCCGGTATGGCACGTTGACGACAACGGTGTGCGGCCGGCCCAGCAGGGCACTGCGCAGTCGGTTGGCTGACTGGTTGTAGAGGATCCGCTCCCACCAGTGACGCGCCACGTACTCGGGGATCACCACGAATGTGATCGGATCTTCCTTGTCCTCGGGCCATGTCCGATCGAGAACGTCGAGGTAGGCGAGCATCGGCCCGACCAGGGCGCGGTAGGGCGATTCGACGATCACCAGTGGCACTTCCGGCAGTTGCCGCTCCCACCGCTCGCGCATCAGCGCCGCTTCCTCGGGCTCGTCGGAGATGAGGACTGCTCTTATGTCCGGCGCGATGGAGCGGGCCACGTTGACTGCCTGGACCACCGCGCGGTTGATGCTCGGCACCGGCACGATGACGCGCTCCTCACGTCGAGGCGCCGGGATGATCGCGTCCTCGCTCATCGCCAGGTGTTCGGCAGACGCCTTGTATTGGCTGTGGATGAAGAGCATGACCACGATGAGCACCGGGATGATCACCATGACCAGCAGCGAGGTTGGTGCCTTGGCCGCGAGGACGACCACGAATACGACGCCGGTCAGCGTCGCCCCAAAGGCGTTGATTCCCAGCTTCTTGCGCCAGCCGGCCGATCGCTCGCGCAGCCAGTGCCGAACCAGTCCAGCCTGACCGATGGTGAAGGCGATGAAAACGCCCACGGCGTAGAGCGGGATGAGCGCCGTGGTAACCCCGCCGAACGCGACGATCAGCGCTATGGCGGCGATGCTCAGGATGACGATGCCGCTGGTGAAGGCGAGGCGATCGCCGCGAAACGAGAAGACGCGCGGCATATAGCCGTCGCGCGCCAGGATGGCCGCGAGGCGCGGGAACGCGTTGTACGACGTGTTCGCCGCGAGGAAGAGGATCAGCGCCGTGAATGCCTGATACACGTAGAAGAGGATCGTGTTGTCGCCGTAGATCTTGGCCGCGACCTGGCTGATCACAGTTCTGACCTGCGGCTCGTCAACGGGCACGATGCCGAACGAGTCGGCGACAAAAGTGATGCCGATGAAGAGCACCCCCAGCAGCACCGCCATGACGAGCAGGGTGTTGGCGGCATTGCGCGGTTCGGGGGGCTTGAACGCCGGGACGCCGTTGGCGATCGCTTCTGTTCCAGTCAGGGCGACTGACCCTGATGCGAACGCACGAATGAGCAGGATGAAGCCGATGCCCTGGATGGGATCGATCGCGCCGGGCAGTGGGTCGGGCGGCGGTGCGTGCTCGCCCAGAACGACCACGCGGAACACACCGATCACAACGATCAGCAGCGTTGAGCCGGCGAAGATGTAGGTCGGGATCGCGAAAATGCTGCCCGACTCGCTCAGGCCGCGCAGGTTTCCGAGCATGATCAAAACGATGGCCACGATCGCGATCTCGATCCGAATGTCCACCAGGTTGGGCAGCGCCGAAATCACCTGCTCGACGGCCGACGACGTCGACACCGCGACTGTCATCACGTAGTCGACCAATAGCGCGCCCGCGACGACGAGCGAGAAGATGCCCGGCAGGTTCGCGCGCGCGACGGCGTAGTCGCCGCCGCCCGATGGATAGGCGTGAATCTCCTGGCGGTAGCTGATCGACACGACCCCAAGAAGCAGGGCGATGCCGATTGCAATCGGCAGGCTGAGCAGCAGCGCCCCGGCGCCGGCCAGGACGAGGACGCGCAGGATCTCCTCGGTCGCATAGGCCGACGAGCTGATCGCGTCCGAGCTGAAGATGGCCAGTGCCTTCTTCTTCGACAGCCGCTCGCCCATTTCCTCGTGGATCGACAGCCGCCGGCCGAACAGCGTGTGCCGGACTTTCTCGATCGCCTGGCCGACGGCGGTCCGCGGCTCAGAGGCGGCCTCGCGCGCCACCAGCTGGCCGGGGCCGGCATAGCGGAAGAACTCGGAGTGAGGACGCTCGATACGGACGCGGCGGTCGCCCGGTTTGCGGCCGTGCAGCCAGGGTTTGTTGTCGCTCATCTAGCGGATGCTCATCTAGAGGCCGAACTCTAGTCGCGCCACCAATCGACGCGGGAGCCCAGACTGCTCCATCAATTGCTGTACCTGCTTGATCGGGTACTCGACGCGGCGCCACTCGAGCGTATTGGCGTCGGTATCGATGAGCAGCGCCGACGAGCGCGGGTCGCCGTCACGCGGCTGGCCAACGCTGCCCGGGTTGATCACGAGACGGTCAGCACCAAGCGTCTGGGTCATGCCGTCCTTGACGTGCGTCGCTTCGACCTTGCCGTTGCGCTGACGAAAGACAAGTGGCACGTGCGTGTGGCCGACGATGCAATGCGCTGTCTGGAACAGCGCCATGTTGGCGCGGGCCACGCCGGCGCTATAGACGTACTCCCAGGTTGGGTCACGCGGGCTGCCATGGACCAGCGTGAAGGGCTCGTTCACGACGCGCACGGGAAGCGCTGCCAGCCAATCGCGCGCCTGGGGCGAGATGCGATCGGCCGTCCACTCGATTGCGGCCCGCGCGTCGTCATTGAAAGCGTCCGTGTCGAGCAATCCGATCGCGGCCGAATCATGATTGCCGCGCACCCCGGTCGCGCCCTCGGCTCTCAGCCGCGCTACCACCTCATCGGGTTGTGGGCCATAGCCAACGATGTCGCCCAGCTGCCAGACAGCGTCATAGGGCTTGAGTGCGTCGAGCACCGATTCGAGCGCGAGCAGGTTGGCGTGAATGTCCGAGAGCACCGCGATCCGCATCGGCGGTCAGGGTAGTGGCCGTCGCCGTCGCTCGCCCGGCTGACGTGGGTAGCCGTCGGGTGTCGGTCGGAGCTTGTCGATGACGACGAGACAATGTCCGCCCAGACCGACTGAATCAGCTGCCGGCAACTCGATGATGCGCGCGTTGTCACCACCGACCAGCCGGATGAACCGGTCGGCCTCCGCCAACTCCGCCTGGAGTTGGCCCTCCGGACCGGCCGACTTCCAGGCGACCACATGACCACCGATTTTCACTAACGGCAGACCCAGCTCCGCCACCTCAGCGATGGGGCCAAAGGCGCGCGCCGTGACTATGTCCCATGCCTCGCGCTGATCGTGTTGATCGGCGAGATCCTCGGCGCGTTGCGCGAGAACGGTGATCGCGACCACGTCCTTGGCGGTGGCCGCGGCAGCCTCGAGAAATGCGGCCTTCTTACGGATCGAATCCACCAGGGCCGCTCGGCTGGCAGGTAGCGCCACAGCTAACGGCAGACCCGGAAAACCGCCACCACTTCCCAGGTCGAGCACAGTGGGTGCCGCGCCGGCCAACTCGCGTAGCACTGGAACGGCAATCAATGAATCGAGCACGTGCCCGCGCGCGACGAGTTCAGGCGTGCGCAACCCGGACAAGTTGACATGCTCGTTCCACGCCATCAACAAACGCGCGTGGTCATCGATCGCGGCGCGCGCCGCAGGATCCAGCGTCAGCCCCAAATTCGTCAGCCCGCGCGCAATGACCTCACCGAAGACCGGGTCGAGCGCTGGAGTATCGGCAACATCGCGCGGCAGCGCGGCCCGAGTTGGGGGAGAGGCATGCCGCGGGAGCGAGGACCGATCACGAGCGTCCATGCCCGAACGCTCCTGAGCCGTTGTGCTGTCCCCGCTCCCCGCGGCGTGTCGTTCGTGCACCACCGGCCTTTCAGTTTTCCTTCACCGTCCGGCTCGTCCGACCAACTTTTAGTTGGCCGCCGGGGCCGGCGAAGTTACCGTACTTGGTCTGGTGCGCCTCCCCGCTAGGACGCGCCAGTGGTGCAAGGCGCGCAGTGTCGCCAGCGCATGCGGGGGTGGTCAACCGGCTTGTCCACGACTTCCATCCAGGACGAGTCATTTGTGGAGAAAGCCACGCGCGCCGTCCACAGTCGCGCGCAGGCAACGGGTGCTCAGTCGGTCGTTCGCGCCCGAATCGGCCGGCCCATCGACCGGCGCACGACCTCCATCACCTCTTCGGTGTACGCCTCGGCCTTGCCCGTCTTTACGGCCGACGTTAGACAACCGGTGACGTGATCCTCCATGAGCATCAGCGACACGGCATCAACAGCGGCGCGCAACGCCGCGGTCTGCTGGAGGATGTCGATGCAGTACTCCTCGCGCTCGATCATCCGCGCCACGCCACGAACCTGGCCTTCCATGCGCGAGAGACGGCGCAGCAGTTGGGCGCGGTCCTTGGTATAGCTGTGGCGTGATGGTGCGGCGCTAGCAGCCGATCCTTCAGTTCGAGTTGAGCTCATACTGGTAGGGAGTATAGGCGAAGGCCGTCGGGCGCGGCACCCGCCGCCGCTCCATTCGGGCTAGACTCGCACCGGATGGATAGTCCGGATTGGCTGCGGACACAGTTGACGTCGTTCACCTGTCCCGCCTGCCGACGGCGCTACCACGGCAGCAGGATGCGTCTCCTGGCCGAACGCGAAACGCTCTTCTTTGTTGCCCTCGACTGCTCGCGTTGCGGCAGCCACACCGTCGCGATCGTCACCATTGAAGTTGACGACAGCGAAGTGACCATTCAGGTCAGCGATGTTGTCGGCGAGGAAGACGTCGAACATCTGGGCGAGCCGCTGCCAATGGGCGCGGCGCCGGTGACTGCTGACGACATCCTCGAGATGCACCAGTTCCTCGGCCGATACAAAGGCAATTTGAGCGATCTGCTCCAGACGGGCACCAGGTGACGTCGGCCGCCAGATTCGCCCACGCCAGCGAAGCTGAGCTGGCGCGGATCCTTGATTACTACGGCGTTACCTGGCAGTACGAGCCACGCACCTTCCCCATCCAGTGGAACCCCGACGGCAAGGTCATTGAGTCCTTCTCACCCGACTTCTACCTGCCCGAGCTGGAGCTCTACGTCGAGCTGACCACGCTCAAGCAAAGCCTCGTTCGACGCAAGAACCGCAAGCTGCGTCGTTTGCGCGAGCTCTACCCGGATATCCGCGTCAAACTCTTCTACGGCAAGGATTTCCGCGCGCTGATGCTCAAATACGGCCGCGTCGCATTGGCCGCGTCGCTGTCGGGCCTCGAAGGCCAGATCATGCCCGCCTCCGCGCGGGTCGCAGAAGCCACTCGCGACGCTGAGCAGCCTGCGGTCGAGGTTGCCGCTATTGCCGAAGACACGGCCGGCGCCGAGATCATCCCGATTGAAACGCGACGTCGGGCGCGGGTATCGCGCGGCTCGCGCCGCCGCCGCGGCCGGCGCGCCTACCTCGCCGCTCGGCAAGCCAGCTAGGCCGCTAGCCTTCGCCACTGATGACGACTGACACCGACGTCCCCGATATGCGTGCCGATATCGGCGATGTGCTCATCACAGAGGAGCAGATCCGCGCCAAGGTGCGCGAGCTGGGCGCCCAGGTAAGTCGGGACTACGCCGGAAAGTCGGTCACCCTCGTCAGTGTCCTCAAGGGTTCGCTGCCATTCATGGCCGATCTCATGCGCGCAATCGAGATCCCCGTCCAGATCGACCTGATGGAAGTCAGCTCATATGGCGGTGCCAGCACGGAGTCGTCGGGTCTCGTGCGCATCCTCAAGGACTTGAGCTCGACCATCGCGGGCAAGGACGTGCTCATCGTCGAGGACATCATCGACACGGGGCTGACGCTCAATTACCTGTTGCGCTACCTGCGCGGCAAGGGCCCCAACAGCCTGCGCATCTGCGCGCTGCTCGATAAGCCCGCGCGCCGTCTGGTCGAGATCCCGATCGACTACACCGGGTTCGCCATTCCGGACGAGTTCGTCGTCGGCTACGGCCTCGACTACGGCGAGTTCTACCGCAACCTGCCGTTCATCGGCGTGTTGCGGCGCGAGCTGTACGAGCCCAAATGAATCGCCGCGCGCTGGGGCGCGGCCGGTTGTTGGTCGCGCTCGGCGCGTTGGTCGCCCTCGCGGGCATGATGCCCTCGTGGTGGAAGCTGCCGCGCACCAATACCACGGCACTGTCGGGCAATGGCCTCGAGGGCGCCGGCATCATCATCTTCCTGGGTGCGCTGGCGCTTATCGCGGTGGCGGTGCTGCCCTATGCGACGCGCGACGGTGTTTCGGCGCTCGACCGACCGGCCTCGTACGTCCTGCTGGCGCTGATCACGGTGGGCGCGTTCCTCTTCCGCATTTTCGAGATCAGCCGATTCACCAGCCTGGGACTACCGACCGAAGCGCTGGGCATGTGGCTTACCGGCCTGGGCCTGGTGATCGTCGTGTGGGGAGTCGCCGACCTGCTGACGGAACGCCCCCCGAAGTATTAGAGCGAGCAAGCAATGGTTTTCCTCCGCAGCTGACGCCGCTGAGCGCGAAGCCCTCGCGCCCCAGCGTTCCGCCCGGTCGTGAGCGTCGCTTGCTCCGTCCTATTCGCCGAGGAATTCCCTGATCAGCGACTGGAAGTGGTAGACGCCGTTTTCGCGTTTGGCGCTGAAGCGGCCCGTGTCATATGCCTTCGAACGCAGGCCGCGCTGGACCTGCTCGCACAGGCCGATGTCTTCCTGCTGGATCTGGTCTGAGAAGGCGATGCCCTGCTGCATCGATTCCCAACCGGCGCCGCTTCCAGGTTCGGCGAAGAACCATTCAAAGATCGTCAGCGTCCGATCATGGCCCACCGGCAGGATCACATTGGATGACATGTTGTCGGGGTAGATGTTGAACATCGTGTTCGGGAAGAGCCAGTAGTAGAGGGCATCTTCCTCGCCATCGGCGGTGCGCACGAAGCGTCGGTCGCGACCGATCTCCTGGCCTTCCTTCAGCTCGCGGATAGGGGCGTACTGCTTGGAGTAGTAGCGCTGCGTCTCGACCCGGTAGGCGTCGTAGTCGAGCTCGCGGAACAGGTCTGGATGCGCAATCGGCAGGTGATAACCCTCGAGATAGTTGTCGACGTAGACCTTCCAGTTGCACTCGATGAGGTACTCGCGCCGCTCGACCAGGCGCATCCTCTCCACGTCGAAACCGGCCCGCGCTACCTCGGCCGGGATCGCGCCCATGACTTCGCTCAATGGTGGCGCGATCTCGTCCAGATTGGCGAATACGAATGGACCCCAGCGCTCGACGCTCACGGGCAACAGGCCGAAGTCCTCCTTGCGAAAGTCCTCCGTTTCCTCCATCTCAGGACACGTGCGCAGGGTCCCGTCGAGGCCATATGTCCAGCCGTGGTAGCGGCACTGAAGCGAGCGCCGGTTGCCCTTGGCGAGCGCGACCTGGCCGGCGCGGTGGCGACACACGTTGTAGAAGCCGCGCAACACGCCGTCGGTGCCATGAGTGATGACGATCGGCTCGTCGACGATCGTTGCCGGAACGAAGTCGCCCGGCCGCGCCAGGTCCTCGTGGCGCGCCACCAATTGCCAGGTGCGGCCGAATACGAGCTCCTTCTCGCGCTCCAGGTAATCCGGATCGAGGTAGTGGCGCGCCGGCAAAGTCGACGCGCGGGCGAGCGGAATCGTTTGACTTTGGTCTAGCACCGCACCACTCATGGCCGTAGAGTGTACGGACGCATTCAGGGCAGGGAGTCTGCGTGACTAAGGCACCGAGCCCTTTGAGGAGGCAATCAATGATTCCCAGCAAAGCCGCGTCCGTGATCGTGGCCACGTTAATGCTCGCGGCGGCCTGCGCCGGCCCGGGCGCCTCGCCGACGCCGGCACCGACTGCCGTGTCAACCCCAGCACCCACACCAGTTCCGACCGCCGCGTCAACCGCCGTGTGCGACAACATGCCGGCCGGTTCCGAAGGTGACGAGCTTGCGGCAGTCTGCGCTGCGGGCAAGATCGTGATGTCAACTGACCCGGCGTATCCGCCGCAATCGGTCTTGGCACCCGACGATCCCTTGGGCTACAAGGGCTTCGACATTGACGTTGGCCATGAGATCGCCAATCGTCTTGGCGTCGACATCAGCTTCGAGACCCCGGCCTGGGAAGTCTTGACGGCCGGCTCATGGAATGGCCGCTGGGACTTCAGCGTTGGCTCGATGACGATCACGTCGCCGCGGCAGACAGTGCTCGACTTCACCCAGCCCTACTACTACACGCCGGCTCAGCTGGCGGTGCAGTCCAGTTCGGCCATCACCGATCCGGCCGGATTGGCCGGCAAGGTGATCTGCGTCGGCGAGGGCACGACTTATCTCGACTGGATAAACGGCGTTCTTGACTTCGGTAGCGAGTCACCGCAGACGACAGCGCCGGCAGGCTCAACAGCGACGACCCTGCCGAGCGACCGTGATTGTGCGGTGGCGTGGCAGTCCGGTCGGCACGACTTCGATGGCTGGCTGAGCTCGCTCACGACCGTCCAGGGCGCGATCGACGACGGTCTGCCGGTCAAGACTGTCGGCGCCCCCGTCTATTACGAGCCGCTGGCGGTGGCGTTTGACAAGAGCGCTCCCACCCATACGGCGTTGCTTGCGGCGGTTGACCAGATCGTGGCCGATATGCATGCCGACGGCACGCTCACCCAGCTCTCCATGAAGTGGTTCAACTACGACTACACGGTGGAAGCCGGCCAGTAGTCGTCAAGTCGTTCGAGTAGACCCAAAGAGCGGGGGCCAATGATGGCCCCCGCTCGTCTTTCAAGAGGGCATTGATGTCGAACAGCGGCACCGCGGGTCAAAAGTCGCCGATTGACATCATCCGGATCCAGCACCAGCCTGCTCCAGACGCGGTCGTAGCCGCGATGCGCGGTGCCCAGGCTCGGCGCAGCCTGCGTTTCCGGATGATCTTCGTCGCCACCTGGGTCCTCATCGTGGGTGGCATCCTGGCGGCGCTTCTCGTGGGACCACGCTTCGACCCGTCATTCCTTCTTGGACCGATCGAACCCAAGAACCCCGCGTCTACGCCGGTCTGGGTGTACATCTTGGGCGGTATCCCGCTCACCATCGGGATCTCGGTCGTTTCGATCACCCTGGCGATTTTCCTGGCTTTGGGGGGCGCGTTGGGTCGGTTGTCCAGGAACCCGATCATCTACGGCGCAGCCAGCCTGTACGTCTCGCTCGTGCGCGGCACGCCATTGATCGTCCAGATCATCTTTGTCTACCTAGCGTTGCCGCAGGTGATTCCTGCCGCGGCAGACGTCCCGGTGATCTATCTGGGCATGTTTGCGCTGGCCTTCAACTACGGCGCCTACATGACTGAGATCTTCCGCGCCGGAATTCAGGCCGTGCCGCGGGGCCAGCGTGAGGCCGCGGAGGCGCTCGCCATGCGCGAGACCCTCGTGCTGCGGCGGGTCGTGCTGCCGCAGGCAATCCGCATAGTGATCCCGGCAGTTGGCAACGACTTCATCGCCATGACCAAGGACTCGGCGCTCATATCGGTCATTGGCGTGCAGGAGCTGCTCTGGCGCGCGCAGCACATCGGCAGCTCCAACTTCCGCAACCTTGAGACGCTGATGCTCGCGGCGGGCGTCTACTGGGCGATAACCATCGTCCTGTCGCTCTTTCAGGGCAGGCTCGAGCAGCGCATGGCGCGAGGTGACCGGTGAACGCGGACGGACAGCCGACTTACCCGCTGGCGACGATGCCGTCGCATCTGGGCGAAGTCATCGTGCGCGCGGAGGGCGTGCACAAGTTCTTCGGCGACCTGCACGTGTTGCGTGGCGTCAACCTCGATGTCTGGCAGGGCGAGGCGGTGATGCTGATCGGCCGCTCCGGGAGCGGCAAGACGACGCTGCTGCGCTGCATCAACTTCCTTGAGGAACCCACACTCGGCACGATCGAGGTCGATGGCGTGCGTGTCGCTGCCGACCCTCTTGGGCGGCGGCCGAAGGGCCACGGGGAGGAGATCCGCAAGATTCGGCTGCGCGCGGGCATGCTGTTCCAGGACTTCAATCTCTTCCCGCACATGAGCGTGCTCCAGAACTGCATCGAAGCACCGACTCGTGTCAAAGGAGTCCGCCGCGACGAGGCGGTCGCGACCGCCGAGAAGTACCTCGACAAGGTCGGCCTGCTCGAGAAGAAGGACGAGTACCCCGCACGGCTGTCGGGCGGTCAGAAACAGCGCGTGGCCATCGCCCGAGCGTTGTGCATGGGCCCCAAGGTGCTGATGTTCGACGAGCCGACCAGCGCACTCGATCCCGAGCTCATCGGCGAAGTGCTGAAAGTCATGGAGGAGCTCGCCCACGAGGGCACGACGATGATCGTCGTAACCCACGAGCTGCACTTCGCGCGCGAGGCGGCCGACCGCGTCGTCTTCATGGAAGGCGGCGTGATCGTCGAGCAGGGCCCGCCCGAGCAACTGTTGAACAACCCGCGCGACGAAAAGACGAAGCAATTCCTGCGGCGCTTCCTCGCGGGCTGATAGTCGGGCTGAAGCGCGGTCGACCTAGCCGTTCGGACCGCTTGTCGGCGGGGCGCGATCGACCAGCACGAACCGGACGCCAATCCATATCGGCGATCCATTCGGGACAGTCGACCCGATCTCGAACGCGTATTCGCCCGGAGGCCATGTAGTG
>JBDTVN010000025.1:0-13998 GCA_040007155.1 Chloroflexota bacterium | reverse complement strand
ATGCGTCTGAAGAAGCGGAAAGACTCGGACCTATGCGAGTACATCCAGCCGATCCCGATGAGCAGGAAAAGGTTGCCCAGCGCCGCTGAGCCGGCGACGATATAGCCCAGCTGCTGGCCGATCTCGCCCTTGATCGACAGCGCCGGGATGGTGATGCCGAAAAGGCCAAGGCGGAAGAACGGCGTACGCGGCGCGAGGTCGCCGCGCAACGATGAGTTCAGCAGGCCCGTGTCATTGCCGCCGCCCGTCAAGAAGACGTGCGAGCCGACGGCGGCAATCGATGCGCGCGAGCGCGGTTCAAGCAGGTTTATCGCGTCAAGCATCGACCACGATGAGATGGTGGCGTCGCTCGCATTGGGCACCGCCCAGTAGGCGGTATTGGTGATGGCGTTGTTGGCGTCGCGGCCGCCGATGACCCAGATGGCACCTGAGTTGACGAAGGTCGTGGCGTCGGCGCGTGGTGCGGGCAGAGCCGCTGAGGCGGACTGGCCGACCGACACGCCCCAGCCGAAAGGCCGCTCGGTCTTGGAGTTGACGACGGCATTGCCCTTTGTGTCGAGGCCCAGGTAATAGACCGTGTCGGTGACGCCGTCTGGTCCGACGCCGCCCAGGATGTAGACCGATCCGCCGGTGTTGGCGGCGGTCGCGTCGGCGCGCGGCTCGGGCAGGACGAGCTCCGTCAGCTCGGTCCATGTGGTCACCTTGTTGGACGTCGCATCGATTGGGGCTTCCCAGACCTTGTCCGACAAGCCGTCTGGAGTGCGGCCGCCAAAGAGGTACAGCCCGCTCGGAGTGGACGTGCTCACGGCGTCGCTCAAGGGCACCGGTAGCGCGAGATCGGTCGCTTCGGTCCAGCCGGTGACGTTACCTTCATCGACCGTGCCAACGTAAACCGTCTGAGTCGGTTGTCCGTTCGCGTCGAGACCGCCGATGACGTAGGGCACGCCGGACAGGTTCAGCACGGTTGCATGAGTGCGCGGCGCGGGCAGCGCGGGTCCTTCGGTCCAGGTTGCCAGGTTGCCGTCCTCGCTCGCAGTCGTCTGCACGACGCTTGCCGTGGCGCCCGACGGTGTCTCGCCGCCGATCAGGTAGAGCGTCGAACCACTGGTGTAGGCGAGGGCGCCGGTGCGGCCCTCCGGCAGGCCAAGTTCCGGCGGCGACGCGTCCCACGGGATGATCGCGCCCGCCGGTGCGGGGCAGGGCAGTTTGCGTGCACCGCGGTCGTTTTCCGCCGGGCAGAGGTTGATCGGGCTGATCGCATTGAAACCCAGGTCAACCGTGGGCGAAACGGTCAGGTAGTAAGCGCGGTCGGGCACGTAGCCCTGCAGGAAGATGACCAGCAGGAACCAGAACGTCGCCTTGATCGTGGCCCACTTCCAGGAGTCGACGTCGACCAGGCCGAACATGGTCCGGCGACGCACGGAGCCCGGGGGCAGCGCTGCCTGGGCCATTACGGGGCGACCGACGCTGACGGGGCAACCGACCCTGAAGGGGCCGCCGATGCCGAAGGCTGTGGCGAGCCCGACCCTCCACCAGCCTGCTGGAGGACGAAGTCCCCGTGCATGGTCGTGTAGTGGCCAGCGAGGGTGCAGGCGAACTGGGGCTGGTCGGGCAGGCTCCCGACTGTCCAGGTGAAATCCTGCTCGCCGCTTGGGAACGGGGCAATGCCGGGCAGGTCGGTTGTTGCCGTCGCCGCCATGAGATCGCTCATGCCAGCGATGTGGAAGTTGTGGTCGAAGCCGGCATCGTTGATGACGTGGAAGGTGACCGTCTCGCCCGCGACGACCGGGATTTGGCTGATCTGGGCGCCGCTGGCGTCAGTCCAGGTCAGGCTTGCGGTGGCGTGGATCTCGATGACGCGCGGGTTATCAGCCGTGCCGGGACTCGTGACCGGCGCGGGTGTGGACGGCGCCGAGCTCGCGGCAGGTGCGCGCCAGCAGGCGGGCACGGGCGTCGCGTCGGGCGGCGGCGAATAGCTCGGGTCGCGCCAACCCTCCTCATCAGCGGGCGGCGGGATGGTTTCGGGCGGCAGCACGTGCGCGGGCACATAGCTGAACTTGGTGTCCTTGCTTGCGGTGATGAACGCGATGATGTCTTCGACTTCTTTGTAGTTGAGCGGGCCCTTGGGCTGGAGCCAGGCGGGCATCACGCTGTTCGGGTCACCGCAGACGATGCGGCCGCCTTCAGTGAGAACTGAGCGGATGTAGTCGGGGTTGAGGTGCCCGGTGCCTGAGGCACCCTGGGCGTTGAGCGCGTTGTACAGCTTGGCCTGATCGTTCAGTGGCGGGCCGACGCCGCCCTTGCCCTCCGGGCCATGGCAGCGGGCGCAGTTGGCGAGGAAGAGGGCGTACCCGCGCGACACATCAGTTACGTACTGCACCTGCGTCGTGTCGTCCAGCCGCCCACCAAAGCCGACAACCGGCAAACCGATGTCGTAAAGCCAGTACAGCGGGATGAAGAGGACGATCAGCAGCGCGGCGAGAAACGCGATCATGCGCGCGTTGCCGCTCTGCTTGACGATCTGGGTCGCGCGTTCCTCGGTCAGGCCGACGGTGTGCGCCTGCTCGCCCGCTGAGAAGCGGACGGCAGCTTGGCTTGCGGTGGTCGGGACCTGCGCCTCACGCGGCACTACCGCGCCAGACGGATCGTCGGGCCGCGGCACGAGGTCGCGCCCGGTGTTCTCGTCGCTCATCAGCTAGATGCAGCCCTGCGGGGAGCGCGGCGGGATGAGGCCTGGCTGACCCAGCGGCACCGGCAGCGGGCCGAGCGTGATCTTGGATGTGTCGACCGTCAGCACGCCGCCCTTAACCGTATGTGCGAAGCGATCCATGCTTCGCGGCGCGGGACCGAGCTCGCGGATCTTGATGCCGAGTCGGTCGTAGCGCGAGCCGTGGCAGGGGCACTCGAACCAGTAGTTGGTTGTGCAGAAGTTTGGCTTGCAGCCCAGGTGCGGGCAGCGCTGGTAAAGCGTGCGCACGTTCGTGTTGAGGCCTTCTCCATCAGTGCTCGTACCGTCGGCGAAACCGCGCGACGGATCAATGAGTTGCACATAGGCACGCGCCTGGGAGAAGTAAGCCGGCGCCCCACCCGAGAGCGTGGTGCCAAGCACGGCCTCGTTGCCGGCAACCGTGGCCATGTCGCCTAGTGTGAGCATGCCGCCGAAGCCTTTGGACAGGTTGGGCCAGAGGAAGCCGAGCAGCCCGCCGGTGACCTCGAGCAGCCACAGGCCCACGCCTGCACCAATTGAGCGGCGGATGAGCGTGCGCCTCGACAAGCCGGCGGGCCGGCCCTGGCGCATCTCGCGCAGGACATCGCGCGTAAGGGTGCGCGGCTCCTGCCAGCGGGCGAGCTTCCAGTTGCCCAACTACTTTCCTCCGCAGCTGGCCTGCGGGCCGCTGCTGCGCGCGACAGTGGTCCAGCCCCGACGAACCGTCGGTGCTGTCCCGTCGCTTGCTCCGCGCATTTTCATAGCGCGAACCAGAGGCCGTTTTCCCAGGGCACGGTGTAGGCGTAGCCGGGTCCACGGAAGAAGGCGCCGAGGAAGGTGATCACGAGGCCCGCGGCGCAGAACATGGTGAAGATCATGATGCCGAGCTTGCGGTCGGACGGGCGCGACGAGCCGCCGTCACCACGCGGGCCGCGATCCATGTAGGGGATGGCGCCGATGGCAATGAAGATCGTCAGGATGGGGATCGCGCCCGCGACAGTCGGGTGGAAATAGGCCAGCAGCTCCTGGATACCGACGAGGTACCACGGTGCCTTGGCGACAGCTGGTGTGGCGATCGGGTTGGCCAGCTCTTCGAGCGGCGCGTTGACGAACAGGCCCATGAGCAGCAGGAAGACGCTCATCACCGCCGCCGCGAAGAACTCGATCGACAGCAGATGCGGCCACGTCATGACCGTGTCGTCGGGTTCCTTCTGGACGCGCACGACCGCGTCCTGCTTGACCAGGGCCAGCAAGCGGTAGGGCTTGGCGGCCATCGGCACACGCTGCTTGTCAATCTCCGTCGTGCGCCGCTCAGGTGGCGCGGCAGGCAGAGTCGAGCGCGTATTCTCAGCCGGCGCCGCGGAAGCGGGCGTGGCCGGAGCGGGCAGGTTGGTCTTCTTCTCGTCGGTCATCGGTCGGTCATATCTCTATAGCGGACCGGAAATGCCGCCGTCCTTGCGGATGCGCCAAAAGTGCACCGCGAGGAATACAGCGGCCGTCAGCGGAAGCAGGATCACGTGGAGCACGTAGAAGCGCAACAAGGTGTTCTGGGACACCTCGATGCCGCCGAAGATCAGCAGCTGCGACGGCCGCGACAGGAGCGGCACGTACGAAGCGATGTTGTTGCCGATGGTGATGGCCCAGAAGGCGATCTGGTCCCACGGCAGCAGGTAGCCGGTGAACGAGAGCGCGATGGTGAAGAACAACAGGAGGGTGCCGATCACCCAGTTGAACTCGCGCGGCGGCTTGTATGCCCCGTGGTAGAAGACCCGCATCATGTGCAGGAAGACGAAGAACACCATCAGGTGCGCCGCCCAGCGGTGGATATTGCGCGTCAGCAGTCCAAAGGGCACCTCTGCCTGGATGCGCAGGATGTCGTCGTACGCGCTGGTGGATGACGGCACGTAGAAGAACATGAGGAAGACGCCGGTGACGGTCAGCACGAGAAAGAAGAAGAACGACAGGCCGCCCAGGCAGAACGTGTAGGCGAACTTGACCGCGTGCTGGCGGACACGAACCGGGTGCAGGTGCAGGAAGACGTTGTTCATGACCGCGTACGCACGCGATCGCTCGTCCGTGGGATATGGCTGACGGAACAGCGAACGCCACAGCGCGCTGCGCCTCAGAGCCACGTCTACACGCTCGAGGAACTGCCTCAACGAACGTATCCTCCCGCGTCGGCACGATTGCCGATGCCCACTAGCCCCAGTTGCGTGTCGCGGTAGCTCTCTTTGTAGAGACGACCGTCACTGCTGATCTCCTGGAGCTCGAACCGCTCCATCGTAATGGCGTCATACGGACATCGCTTGACGCACAGCGCGCAGCGGATGCAGCGCTCCTCATCGAGCACCATCGCGGCGCCTTCCGACCAGCCGTAGGAGTCGACCAACTCAGGCAGCGCGCCTTCCGATTTCATCTGGTTGATGTCGATCATGTGGATGACGCCTTCGGGGCAGACGTCAGCGCACGCCCCGCACAGAACGCAGCGGAACCCGTCGAACCAGATGTTGTAGTTGCACATCAGGCAGCGCGTGCCTTCGGTAATTGCCTGCGGTGCCGAGTAGCCGCGCTCGACCGGCGTCGTGAAGTTGACGTGTGGATCCGCGCTGGGCATGCGCGCCGCGACCGAGATCATGGGCACATGGACGCGCGGCAGCACGTCGTAGAACTCGGGCATCTCATGGCGCCACGAAGACACAATGCGGACGTTCGCGTCGACGTCGACCTCGCGCCGGCCGGATAGGTAGCGGTCGATCGCGTAGGCGCACTTCTTGCCGTGGCCGGCGGCCTCGATCAGCGTCGTCGGGCCAGTCACGAAGTCGCCGCAGGCGAAGACACCGCGGACGTTGGTGGCGTACGTGCCCGGGTCGACGCGCACGCGGCCGCGGTTGATCTCGAAGTTCGACTCGATCGGCAGGAAGGTATTGTCGGCAGCCTGGCTGACAGCGGGGATGACCGAGTCGGCCTTGACCTCGAACTCGCTGCCCTCTATGGGCACCGGCGCGCGGCGACCGGTCGCGTCGGGCTCGCCCAGGCGGTTGCGGATGAACTTGACGGCGCGGACCTTGCCGTTCTCGTCGCCCAGCACTTCGACCGGGCTGACGAGAAACTCCATGCGCACGCCTTCGCGTTCGGTCTCGCCCAGCTCTTCCTCGTCGACGACGAGCTCTGACCGAGTGCGGCGGTAGGCGATCGTCACGTTCTGGGCGCCGTAGCGCAGCGACGTGCGCGAGCAGTCCATCGCGGTATAGCCACCGCCGATGATCACCACGTCCTGGCCGACCGTCATCGGCTCGCCCAGGTTGGCCTTCTTCATGTAGTCGACGCCGTACTGGATGCCGTCAAGGTCGCCACCCGGCACATCGAGCGCCACGGCGTTCATCGCACCGGCGCAGATGGCAACTGAGTCGTACTGCTTGAGCAGGTCCTCGAAGGTGACGTCGCGGCCGACGCGGATGCCGTACCGGAACTTGACGCCCAGCCGCTCCACCAGCTTGAGGTCCATCTCGATGGCTTCGCGCGGCAGGCGGAAGGCCGGCACGCCGATGAGCATCGTGCCGCCGCCGTAAGGCAGCTCGTCAAAGACGGTGACCTGGTGGCCGGCCACGGCCAGCTCGCGCGCAACGGCGATGCCCGCGGGACCCGCGCCGATGACCGCGACCGTGGTGTCGCGTGGCGTGATGTTGGGCATGTCATCGGGGATGCCGCTGGCCTGGTGCCATTCGGTCAGGAAGCGCTTCATGGCGCGGATGGCGAGCGGCCGGTCGATGTCACCCCGGCGGCACGCGCGCTCACATGGCGCCGAGCAGACATAGGCGCACATTGCCGCGACCGGGTTGGGCTCGCGGGCGAGGATGTAGCCCTCTTCGAACCGCCCTTCAGCGGCAAGGTTCAGATAGCCGCGGCAGTTCGTGCCGACGGGGCACGCTTCCTGGCACTCGATGTTGCACTGAAGCCAGGAGGCGTCGACAGGCTGAACCAGGAATTCCTGGTTGGGATCGATGGCCAAGTGGATCAGTCCTCTTGGGGCGGGCTGGACACGTTTGCGACCGCGAGTGATCGTAGCATCGGGGGCGCTTCAGGACACGAGCGGGGCCTGGCCACAACGAGGCCGCTCAGGACGGACGCGCAGGTACCCCTGAACTGCTCCACAGGTCACATTGTCGCCTCATTTCGACGCGAATAGGCTCGGGCCGTGGTCGACGTCCCTGCGCGCCCTCCGATGGCACCGGCATATCCTGCGGCACCCTCTTTGAGCAGCGGGCCGTGTGGCCCTGCCCGAGCCGAGGTCAACTACCGAGTTGCCGAGGCCGATCGCCTTGCTCAGTCCGCCCAGATCCACGCCCAGCGGCTACGCGACGCCAAGCGAATGCTCGCCCACGTCCAGGCGCAGCGCGACAACGATGCGCGCGTGCGCGACCGCCGGCTACTGAGCGACGCCAAGGAGAACGCGCGCCGCGCGTACCACGACAGCTACACGCGCAATCGAAGCGGCGGCCCGAGCGGCGACATCCAGGGAGTCGCTGGTGAGTGGCTGCGCGAGATAAACCGCCTGAACCGACAGCTCGAGCTGGCGGACAAGCGTGCGCAGGACGTGACGCGCCAGATTGCCGATCTCGAAGGGTCGCTGCCTGCCATCGAGTTGGCGGCGGACGCAGCACGAATCGCGTCGGAGGCAGCGCAAGGTGCGTCGGTCGAGGCGCGGCGCGGCCTGGCCGCATGCGAGGAAAACGCCGCGCGTCAGCTGCACACATCCGCCTCAATCGCGCAGCGGCCGGCAGCGCCCGTCGCGGCTCGTCCCCCTGGCCCCGCGCCGTTATCACTTCTATTGCGCGGCGACCGCCAGGCACTGCTCGGCCTGACTCTCCGCCTCGCCGAGGAAACCGGGGTCGAGGCGGGCCGACTGCAGCTGCTCCTACTGGAGCTGCGCGAGGTCATCTATGCGCGGGCGCTCGAAGACGAGGCGCTGGCGTTCCCGCCGGGCCATCCGTTTTGGAGCCAGTTCTCTGTTGACCAGGACCGCGAACTGGTGCGCAGTCTCACACGGCTCGGTTACGGCTTCGACGGCCGCGACGGCTGGCGTGACGCTCGTGTCCCGGGTGCGCGCGAACTGACGATGGCGCTCGAATACGCGGGTCACGAGCCGCGCTCACTGCGCCGCCCGGCTGGTCACGAAGCGATCGACGGCCTGTGGCAGGGCACGCGTGTGCTCATCGAGGAGTGGCTCGGGTCGGCCGCGCCCGACCTCGCACTCGGTCGAATGATCGACATCCTCGGGCCGCGCGGCGCGCGACTGGGCGAGTTGTGGGACATGTGGGGCCGGCTGCGGCCGCTCTTGCTAGCGGATTAGTCGAGCTTCAACCAGCGGAACCGCTCCGCCGCGGCGGTGCCGATTTCGGCGCCGCTCTCGGCCGCCCAACTGCGCAACATTCCTTCGAGCTCTGCGGGCTTGCGCAGCTGGCTGACGTGCTCGTGCAGGGCCGCGATCTTGGTGTCGATCGTGTCGGAGATGTCGACCCAGACATTCGCCGAGTCGGTGAAGAACAAATACAGCTGGTTGACGTCCCACGGCGCGAGGCCATCGACGGTGACCAAATGCGGGAATGCCATCGCATTGCGCGCGGCGGGATACACCGCGTCGAGCGCGGCCATGCCCGCGTTGCGATGGTCCACGTGCTGGACGAAGCCGCGCGGCGAGATGATCACCGTGGGGTCCATCGCCAGGACGGCGTCAGGTTTGAAAGTGCGGATGATGCGCACCAGCTGTTCGCGCAGCGCTAGGTCGTTTTCGAGCGCGCCATCGGGCCGATGCAGGAAATCGACGCCTTCATAACCGACCACTGCGGCCGCCGCGCGTTGCTCGGTCTCGCGGGTGCGCGCCAGCTCGAGCGGATCTGCTGTGGCGTCATCGCCACCGGCATCGCCGCTCGTGCAGCACACCATCCGGGCGACTGTGCCGGCGCGGATCCAGCGGGCCATCGTTCCCGCGATTCCGAAGTCTGCGTCATCGGGGTGAGCGACGATTACCAGGACGCGGCCGGGCCGGTCTTCGTGCGGCTTTTGGTCAGTCATTTGTCATGTGTAACTTGTATTTCAAAACCTTTCCGCGCCGTCTTTTTGGCGTATATCCTCTCGCGCGAGGCATCGTTCGTCTCCCCCCACGGACGATGCCTCATTACGCAGGCTTGCCGCCACTGCGCGCCGCCCGCGCCGCATCAAGCGCGGCCAGCACCTCCGCAGCGTGCCCTTCGGCCTTCACCTTGGGCCAGACGTGGGCGATCTTGCCGTCTGGATCAACGAGGAAAGTGGCACGCCCGATGCCCATGTAGGTGCGCCCGTAGTTGCTTTTTTCGACCCACGTGCCGTAAAGCTCAGCGACGGCGTGATCTTCGTCGGCGAGCAGTACAAAGTTGAGGCCGAACTTCGCCTTGAAGGCGGCCTTGCTGCCGCTGCCCAGCACGCTGACGCCCCACACCTCGGCGTCCTTGGCATCGATGTCCGACTTGGCGTCGCGGAACTCACACGCCTCGATCGTGCAGCCTGACGTGTCGTCCTTGGGATAGAAGTAGAGAACCGTCCAGTGGCCGCGTCGCTCGGCGAGGTCGCGCGCCGTCCCGGTGTCGTCGGGCAGGTTGAATTCGGGCGCGACGTCGCCAACGTCGGGCATCTTCGTGGCAAGCATTTCCATGAGCCGATTATGCGCTCAAGGGAGGAATTGGAGGCCGGCCGGATCGACTGATAGCTCCACGGTGGAACCGACCACGGGCGGGTCGCCAGCGGCGCTGCGCAGATGCGCTTCCAGGGTCGCGCCGTCGGAAGCGTCCACCGGCCTGATGAGCACGGTGGTCGAGTCACCACGAAACGTCACCGCGCTGATGACTCCGCGCAGCGGCCCATCCTTGGCCAGTGCTACTGACTCCGGGCGAATCAGGAGCCGGGTCGCATCCTCTGGGGCCCGGCTAGTCGGCTTTAGGTCGCCCCATGGGGTGGTCAGTCGCTCGCCATTTGTCGCGAGCGGGATGACGTTGCTCAAGCCAAGGAAGCGCGCCACGAACTCGTTGGGCGGCGTTAGCCACAGGTCGCGCGCGGGCAATAGCGCCTCAAGCCGGCCCCGGTTCAGGACCGCGACGCGGTCGCCCACCGCGAGCGCCTCTTCCTGATCGTGCGTCACATAGATGATCGGCAGGCCGAGCGTCTTGAAGAGTGCGGCCAGATCGTCGAGCAGGCGCGAGCGAAGCGACCGGTCAAGCGCGCCGAGCGGCTCATCGAGCATCAACAGTCGTGGCGTTGGCGCGAGCGCGCGAGCCAGCGCGACCCTTTGCTGCTCGCCGCCAGAGAGCTGATCGATTCGCCTTTGGCCATAGCCGCCCAAACCAACGAGAGCCAGCACTTCAGCCACGCGGGCTGGTCGCTGCGCAGCGGGCATGTCATGGGTCTCGAGACCGAACGTGACATTGCCGGCCACGTCGCGATGGGGGAACAGCGCGTAGTCCTGGAACATCAGACCGAAACCGCGGCGATGAACCGGAACATGCGCGAGGTCGGTGCGATCCCAGCTGACACTGCCGCTGGCCAGCGGTTCCAGACCGGCAATTGCGCGGAGCAAGGTCGACTTGCCGCTGCCGCTCGGTCCGAGCACGGCCAGGCGCTCCTCTTCGCCCACTTCCAGGCTCACTCCGTCGAGCGCGGCCGTGCCATCGAAGGTGACACGAACATCGTCGAGCCTGAGCGTCATGAGCCAGCCACGCTACTGGTGCGGAGACGGTCAAACGCCAGCGCGGCGACCGCGGTCACCGCCATCAACACGACTGCCATTGCCATTGCCTGGCCGAACGCGAGTGCGCCGGGCTGGCTGAGCAGTCGGAAAATCGCAATCGGCATGGTCGGTGCGTCGGGTCGGACGATGAACAGCGTTGCCCCGAATTCGCCCAGCGAAACCGCGAAGGCGAACGAGCCACCGACCAATAGCGCCCGGCCGATGATCGGCAAGTCGACCATCCGCCACGCCCTCGCTGGGCTGGCGCCAAGCACTGCGGCCGCTTCGCGCAGGCGGCGATCGATGGCGCTGAGCAGCGGCACTGTCGCGCGCACCACAAACGGCAACGCGATGAGGGCGTGCGCGATCGGAATGAGCAGCGGTGAGGTACGCAGATCGACCGGGAGTTGACCGAGCGTCACGAGGAAGCCAAAGCCTACGATCACCGCCGACGTGCCGAGCGGCAGCATCAGCAGCGCGTCAAACGCGGTCGCCAGGGCACCCCGGCGGTACGCGATCACGGACGCGGCCATCAGGCCCAATGGCAGACAGATGGCCGTTGCCGTGGTGGCGAAGACGAGCGAGTTGCGAATCGCGTCGATCGGCGGGACGAACAGGGCGCCGCGCGCGCTCTCGCCGAACAGTGCGCCGAAGTTGTCGAGGCCGAAACCGTTGCCGGTGGCGAGCGACCGCTCGACGAGCGCGGCGAGCGGCAGGCCCAAAACGGTCAGCACGACGGCCAACGTCGCCGCGACGAAGCTCCACTCAGTGCGGCCTCTTGGGCGACGCGCGCCGACTCGCGCTGTTACGAGGCGGTGGTTCAGCGCAGCTCGCTGTTGGAGCCGCGCGTACACGACCAGTAATAACCCCAGGAAACCGAGTTGCAAGAGCGCCAGTGTGGCCGCGGCGGGCAGGTCGAGCAGCACGGCCGCCGCGCGATAGACCGCAACCTCGATGGTTGAGTAGCCATAGCCGCCCAGGATCAGGATCACGCCGAACGAGGTGAACGTGAAGAGAAACACGATGGACGCGGCCGACAGGACGGCGGGCCGAAGCAATGGCCAGGTGACGCCGACGAAGGCGCGCCACCGGCTGGCGCCAAGCACACGTGCCGCCTCCTCAGTACGCGGATCGAGCTGTGCCCAGACCCCGCCCACGACACGCAGAACGACCGCGCTGTTGTAGAAGACATGCGCCGCGAGGATTGCCCAGATGGTGTGGTCGAGCCTCACACCGAGGGCGCCGTAGGGCCCGATGAGCGCCAGGAACGCAGTGCCGACAACGACGGTTGGCAGGACAAACGGAACGAGGGCGAGAGAGTTGAGCAGCCGCCGCCCGGGAAAATCGAAACGGGCCAGCACGTATGCCCCGGGCAAGCCGATCGCAAGTGTCAGCACTGTCGACACGACCGCTTGCCAGAAGGTGAACCACGCAACGGCCAGGGTGTCGGGCCGCATCAGGACCTGCAGTGGAACTGACAGGTCGAGCGTCCCGCCCGGGGCGAGGCCGCGCACCAGGATGGACGCGACCGGCCACAGGAAGAACAGGCCAAGGAACGCCAGCGGCATTGCCGCCAGCGCGATGGTCGTTAGTGGACTGCGGCTGACCATTCATTAAGCCATTGATCGCGGTTGGTGGCAATCGTGTCGGGCGGCAGAGTCAGCGGCCGCGGCACGTTCACCGCGAACTCGCTGAAGACCTGCGGCACTATTGCCGTCGGCAGCGCTGGGAAGACAAACTGCTGGAGCGGGACATCGGCTTGGTAGTCGGCCGACAGCAGGAAATCGACAAGCGCCTTGGCCAGTTCCGGCTGCTTCGCCCCGACCAGTACCCCCGCGAATTCAATCTGGCGGAAGCAGCCATCGGTCATAACGCCGGTGGGCGATTCAGTCGGCTGGGGCGCGGGCGCGTAGTAGACCTCGGCCACCGGGCTGGTCGCGTAAGACACGACGAGCGGTCGATCGCCGGTGCCGGAGCCGCCCGAGAACGTGCTGTCGTAGGCCTCTTCCCAACCGGACACGATCGATACGTCGTTGGCGCGCAGATCGCGCCAGTAGTCGAGCCAGGTGTAGGCACCGCCCTCGGGGAACTTCGCAATGGTCGCGAGCATGAAGGCGAGGCCGGGCGACGAGGTGCCGGGGTCCTCGACAACGAGCTGCGATCTGTACTCGGGTTTCGTGAGATCGGCCAGGGTCTGCGGCGCGGCGCTGGCGGCGCTGTAAGCCGACAGGTCGACGTTGATGCAGACGTCGCCATAGTCGATCGGTGTCACCCGCTCACGCGCGTCGAGCCTGAGCGCGGCAGGTACACCGTCGACACCGGTGGCGTGGTACGGCTCGAATATGCCCGCGTCCAGCGCGCGCGACAGGAACGTGTTGTCGACGCCGAACAGCGCGTCGGCCAGCGGGTTGTCCTTGGTGAGGATGGCCTGATTGACCATCGCCCCCGCGTCGCCCGCGCGCAGGATGTTGACCTTCACGAAGTTGGCGGACTGGAACTCGGCGATAACGTCATCGGATACGGCGAACGAGTCATGGGTTAACAGAGTCACCTCGACTAGGGGACCTGCGAGGCTCGGGCGAACTTTCGGCGTTGGCGTTGATGTCGTCGTCGGGCTGGCGCAGGCGACCAAGATCAGCACGACGGCAGCAACTTGGACAGTCGGTAGTCGGTTCATTCGTCAACCTCGCTTCTGCGGGTGTGCACGACGGCCAGCCGACCTTGGTCGATCTGGATGGTCGCGCTGTCTGTGGCCAGCTCATTCGAAAGGCCGCGCGCCGGCCCCTGCTCGAGCAGCTCGTCGGTCAGTGCGAAGCGCAGGCCGACCGTCGTCACGCCCGATACGTGCCAGGTCAAAGGCAGCAGCGAGACGTAGTCCTGCGCGGAGCCGCTGATCTCGAGCGATTCGGCGTTGTGCATGACGCGCAAAGTGCTCGCGCCGTCCGCCATGCAGATGTCCCGACCTTTCAGCCGCTCCGACGCCAATAAGAGGATGTTGGCGAGGGTGTGCTCGAGGCGGCGGCCGCCGAATGCGCCCACGATCACAATGCGGGATCCGCCTCGCTCGAGCGCCTGGTTCAGAGCGAGCTCGGTGTCGCTCTCATCCTTGTCGGCGGGGCGAATCACGATGTCTGCGCCCGCGCCGCGAAACCGCTCGACTTCTGTCGCCGCGAGGGAGTCCGCGTCACCCACCACGACGCGCGGCGGATAGCCCAATGCCTCCGCCTTGAGCGCGCCGCCATCGCCCGCGATAACAAGTTGAGGAGCGCCGCCCAGAAGCCGATCGACAGCCGAACGCGACGGCACGTCACCGTCGGCGACGATCAGGGTCACGACCACGCGCAAACCTCCATCATCAGTTGAGGACAGAGGCTCGACTGGTGGACTCCCTTCGCTGGTACGAACCAGATCAGGTTCCTAGGGTCTGCGGTGAGTTCCGCACTCTCAGCGCCTCTTTGGCGCTCCCCTGTCCCGTTTTTGAATTGAGTTGGAATTCTACGCCCGAACGGACGACCGCTAGACTCGGCCGCATGTC
>JBDTVN010000024.1:0-14284 GCA_040007155.1 Chloroflexota bacterium | reverse complement strand
CAGCCGCGTCACCAACGACATCGACAACATCGGCCAGACGCTGCAGCAGAGCCTGACCCAGCTCATCACCTCAATCCTGACGGTCATCGGCGTCCTGGTGATGATGGTCACGATCAGCTGGGAGCTGGCCCTGATATCGCTCCTCGCGGTACCCGCGAGTCTCATCGTCTCGATCCTCATCATCCGCCGCTCGCAGAAGCAGTTCGTCGCTCAGTGGGCGTCGACCGGCGCGCTCAACGGCCAGGTCGAGGAGATGCACACCGGCCACAACATCGTCACGGTCTTCGGCCGGCAACGCGAGGTGGCGGCGCGCTTCGAGACCGAGAACGAGCGCCTTTACCAGGCGTCGTACCGCGCGCAATTCATCAGCGGCATCATCCAGCCGGCGCTCAACGTCATCGGCAACTTCAACTACGTCGGCATCGCCGTGTTGGGCGGACTCCGCGTCGCGACGGGCCAGATGTCGCTGGGCGATGTCGTGGCGTTCATCCAGTACTCGCGCCAGTTCAGCCAGCCCATCCTCCAGGCCGCGAGCATCGGCAACCTCCTTCAGTCGGCAGTGGCGTCAGCCGAGCGTGTTTTCGAGCTTCTCGATGAGCCAGAGATGGCGGCCGACCCGGCCGACGCACCCGCACTGGGCGAAGTCGCGGGCAAGGTCGCCTTCGACGATGTCTCCTTCCGTTACCGCGAGGACACGCCGCTCATCGAGCACCTGTCGCTCACCGCGGAGCCCGGCGCAACCGTGGCCATCGTCGGTCCCACAGGCGCGGGCAAGACGACGCTGGTCAACCTGCTGATGCGCTTCTACGAGATCGACGCAGGACGGATCACGATCGATGGCATCGACACCCGGAGTGTCCGACGAGAGGACGTTCGGCGCGAATTCGGCATGGTTCTCCAGGACACGTGGCTCTTCCACGGCACGATCCGCGACAACATCGCGTACGGCCGCGATGGCGCCACGGAGGCCGAGATCATCGCCGCCGCTGAAGAGGCCCACGTCGACCACTTTGTGCGTACGCTCCCGGGCGGTTACGACACGGTCATCGACGACGACGCAACCAACCTGTCACAGGGCGAGAAGCAGCTGCTGACGATCGCCCGCGCGTTCCTGGCCGATCCGCGCATCCTCATCCTCGACGAGGCCACCTCGTCAGTCGACACGCGCACTGAGGTGCTCATCCAGCGTGCGATGGCCAAGCTGATGGCCGACCGGACCACTTTCGTCATCGCCCACCGCCTGTCGACCATCCGCGACGCGGACCTCATCGTCGTCATGGACCACGGCAAGATCGTCGAGACCGGCACGCACAAGGAGCTGCTCGATAAGGGTGGCTTCTACTACGAGCTCTACCAGAGCCAGTTCGCCGAGGCGATCTCTCCAGCTGCTTGACATGTGAGCTTCGTCTCGCGCCTCACAGCGGTAGCTCCATGGCGAATGCGCCGAACGAACGGCCCGACTCGGCATCGGGGCCATCGAGCAGGACGTGGAACCCGATCCGCTCGTAAAAGTGGAACGCGCCCTCGTTGGCGCCGAAGACCCACAGGACGATGCGCGTACCACCCCAGCCGCGCGCCCAGTCGGCCACGGCGGCGATCAACGCGCGACCGACGCCACTACGCCGCCCTGAAGGTGCGACCCACATCGAAAACACGAGGCAATCGTCCGGCGGCCGGCGGCGCGCCTGGACGAGACCGTTCGCCTTCTCCGCGCCAGAAGCGCCACAGATGAACCAGGCGCGACGCTCACCACTCGACGAAGCGCGGGCGGCGCTGCGCCATTCGCTCTCCGGTTCCGACGCGGCGTTCTCGTAGCGCTGACCGAACGCATCGGGCGCGTCCTGGAGGCTGGCCAGGCGCATCTCGCGCAGGAGCCGCCAGTCGTCGGGGGTGATGCGGCGGATCTCGACGTGCGGCGCGTCCACGACAGGCAGCCTAAGTGATTGTTCGCGCTCTAGAACTGCCGCGGCTGGATCTGGGTCCAGCCGCCGCCGAGCGAGTTAGGGTCGAATCCCGGCTGGTCCGACGCCAGGTACTCGCCCTGGTTGTTGACCCAATAAGTGCCTTGGCCGGCAGGCAGTTGGACCAGCTGGCTGTTGATCGGATCAACGAAGGTCTCGATGCCGGCCAGGGTCTCGCCGCGCATCTGCGCGATCTGATCCTGCGAAGCCTGTCGGTCGGCGGTGATCTGCGCCTGGAGCGCGTCGGTCTCAGCGCGCTGTTGGGCCAACAGTCGGCCGAATGCCTCCGTATCCGCCATCTGTTGCTGAATCCCTTGGGTAAAGAGCTGCTGCGTCCGCTGAACGACCGCCTCCCATTCGGGCGTCGTTGCGCGTGACGAGACGATCGTCGACAGCACCGGCGCCAGCTGGTCGAGAACGCCCTGTGGCGCGCGCATGGCGTACGCGAAATTGACGTACCACGAGTCGATGCCCGACCCGCTCGAGTAGAGGAGCGCAAAGTCAATCTCCTCTTCCCACGGTTGGCCACCTTGGGCGTACGAATAGCGCATCCGGAAGGCATCCGCGTTGGCGGGGCCGCCAAAACCGCGGAGGAATGCCTCCGCGATCGGCGGAACGTGATCGATGCTGAGCAATGTGGCGTTGGCGAGGTGGGCGAGCGGCCCGGCCATCCAGAAGTTGTTTACGAATTGAACTGGGTCCGTGACCGGCGGCCCCCACATTTTGCCCTGGTAGTTGCCGCCGATGGCGGGCTCCAAGCCTGCTGGCGCCTGGGCAAAGATGAAATCCTGCACTGGCAGCCACTCGACCGTTGCGCCCGACGCAGGATCGCTCACGACGGTCTGCACGTCGACCAGACGTTCCCATTGAGGCTGCCACACGACCTGGCCGCTCGACTGCCAGCCTGACGGAACGAGGTACGTGACGGCCACAACTCCGCCTGCGAACGGGTCTGTGATCCGCCACGGATCGAAGAGCGCCGCGTTTCCCACCGCCTGAGCGGGCAAGGTCGCGCCACCCGGGCCACTGGGCCCATTGGGAGACCCACAACCCGCTGCGAGCGTTGCGACGATTACCGCAGCTGTCGCGTAGCGGGCGTGACCCCACATCAGGTCAGGCCTGCGGCTGGGTGCAGAAGGGGCAGCGGTGTGCCGTCAGCGGGATGGCCGACGCGCACTCGGTGCAGGTCTTGGTTGTCGGCGCCGCGGGCTCCAATCCCGCCTGGCGGCGCTGCTCGAGCGCATTCATCGGCTTGATGACGAAGAAGAAGATCGCGGCGGCAACCAGGAGGAACGAGATCAGGATGTTCAGGAAGTTGCCGTACATGATCGCCGCGGAGCCTACGGTGATCGACAGGGTCGAAAAGTCGGGCACGCCGAGAAGGCCGAGCAGCGGCGTCAGAATGTCCGTGACGAATGACGTGACGACTGCGCCGAACGCAGCACCGATGACCACAGCCACGGCGAGGTCGACCACGCTGCCGCGCAGCAGGAAGTCGCGGAATTCGTTGATCATCAATTCCTCCTCTACCCCCCCGGCCGCGAAGCGTGCGGCCCGTTGAACTCTAGCGTTTCGTCCTTTGAGCGATGCGCTCGAGCGCGCCTTCCCAGCCGGCATCGATCGGCGCGCCAGGCGCATCGATGTCGATGAAAAGCGGCGCGTGGTCCGACGGCACGGGCGTGCCCTTGCGCGCTTCCCGGTCGATCTCGGCCGCGACCAGACGCTTCACGACGGGAGGGGAGAGCAGCAGGTGATCGATGCGCATCCCGAGGTTCTTGTGGAAGTTTCCAGCGCGGTAGTCCCACCAGGTGAAACGCCCAGGTTCGGGCCGGAGGGATCGGTAGCCGTCGGCGAGCCCCCAGCTCAGCAGGGCAGCGAAGGCCGCGCGCTCCTCGACAGAAACGTGCGTCCCGCCATGGACCGCCTTCTCATCCCACACGTCGATCGGTGCCGGGGCGATGTTCATGTCGCCACCGAGCACCAGCGCCTCAGCCGGCGACGTGGTGTCGCTCAGCCAACGCAGGAGCCGCTCATACCAGCCCAGCTTGCCGGTGAAGAAGGGTGAGCCAACCACGCGGCCGTTGGGCGCATACACACTGACGCAGCGGATGCCGTCAATGACGACGCTGACCATGCGCGCCTCGTGGAAGGGGTCGAAGTCATCCTCTTCCTGGCTAACCGTCGCGCCGGACCCGGTGTTGCGCACCGGTCCGTCGCCGAAGTTGGTGATGACGCTGGCCGGATCAAACGGGACTCTCGTGGCGATGGCCACGCCGTTCCAGCGCCCCTCGCCGTGGTGCAGCAGCTCGTAGCCGCGCATCTTGAAATCCATGAGCGGCGCGTCGGCGTCGGACAGCTTGGTCTCCTGCATCAGCAGCACGTCGGGCTGGGCGTGATCGAGCCAGGGCAGAACGCGCTCCATGCGCGCCTTGAGCGAGTTGACGTTCCAGGTGGCGATGCGCATCAGGCCGACCGCGCGCGGGCAATCAGCTCGCGCTCGCCGCGCGACATGGCCGCGATGCGGGCCGCGTCGCGCGTGAAGTCGAGCACGACGCGCGGCGCGATCCTGTCGCGCAGCCCATAGGTCAGGTAGCGCACCTTCTTGAGCTTGAGGTGCGCCCCGCGCAACTGGCCCTGCGGATCGGCCATGAGCGTGCCGGTTTGCCAGCCAACGTGGACGTGCTCGGTCTCAGGCGCGACCCACGCGAAGTAGGTGCCGTGACGCGTGATCGGCAGGTCGTAGCCAATGAGTCGCCAGCCGGGCCTGATACGCGCGACGGCGCTGGGCACGGCTTCCAAGACGAGCTCGTGCAGGCGTCGCGCGTGGCCGGCGATCGGGATTGGATAGCCCGCCAGAAAGTTGGTGATCTCGTCTGTGCTCGTGGTCAACTTGGAGCCAAGCGTAAGCGGTAGGCTTTGCCGCCGTGAAAGAGATCGAAGCCTTCCTGGCGACGCTGCCCGATGACCGCCGGGCGGCGCTCGAGCACCTGCGCGATTTGACGCGACAAACTAGCCCGGAAGCGGTCGAGGTGTGGGGCTATGGCATGCCCGGGTTCAAGTACCACCGGCGCCCATTGATCTATTTCTCGTCGTTCAAGAACCACATGTCGATCTTCGCGGTGGGCTATGTGCCGATCGAACGCCATCGGGCCGAGCTGGCCGATTACGAGATCCGGGCCGGCACTATCCATTTCCAGCCGGATAAGCCGGTGCCCGACAAGTTGCTCAAGACGATGATCAGGGAGCGCATGACCGACATCGACGAAGGAGCCATAAACAGATGACCGTGACTTACAAGATTCCCGGAGCAACGCTGACCGAGCGCGATCACGTTGTGCCGCTCGACCACGCGACACCGAACGGGCCGAGCATCTCTGTCTTTACGCGCGAGCTAGTCGGCGACGGTGGCGACGGCAAGCCCTACCTGCTCTTCCTGCAGGGCGGTCCGGGCATGGAGGCGACGCGGCCGACCGCGCCGCCGAGCGGCTGGATGAAGCGCGCCCTCAAGGATTACCGCGTCCTGCTGCTTGATCAGCGCGGCGTGGGCCGCTCGACACCGGTCGGCGAGATCATCCCGGGCGCCACGGCGGATGAGCAAGCCGAGTACATGACACACTTCCGGGCTGATTCGATCGTGCGCGATGCTGAGCTCATTCGGCACGAGCTCAACGGCGCGGAACGCTGGAGCGTGCTCGGCCAGTCGTTCGGCGGCTTCACCTCGATGACCTACCTGTCGATCGCGCCCAACGGCCTGCGCGAGGCGTACATCACCGGTGGCCTGTCACCCATTGGTCGAGCCGCTGACGAGGTCTACGCCATCACCTGGCAGCGCGTCATCGGCAAGAACCGCGGCTACTTCGAGCGTTACCCAGACGACCGACAACGCGCCCGGGAAATCTTTCAGCGGTTGGCGAACGAGGACATCCGATTGCCTGGCGGCGACCAACTCACTGCCAACAGGTTCCGAATGAACGGGATGAACCTGGGTCGGAGCGACGGCTGGGAGCTGTTGCACAACCTGCTCGAGCTGCCGTTCGGCTCGGCCGCATTCATGTGGGACGCGACGATTGGCGCCAGCAACTTCCAGCGCAACCCGATCTACGCCACCCTCCACGAATCCTCGTACGCCGATGGGGTGGTGACCAATTGGAGCGCCGCCAGGACTCGTCCCGCGGACATCGACGCCCAACACTACTTCTCAGGTGAGCACATCTACCCCGAGATGTGGCAGGACTACGGCGGCCTGCGCGCCCATGCCCCGGCCGCGCAGATCCTGGCCGGGCACCAGTGGCCGCGGCTCTACGACGCGAACGTCCTACGCCAGAACGACGTTGCCGTCGCGGCGTCGGTCTACACCAACGACCTCTACGTCGATCGCGACTTCGCCATGGAGACGGCAGCCACGATCCGTGGCATCAAGGTGTGGGAGACGGCCGAGCTCGAGCACAACGGCATCCGCGCCGACGGTGAGCGTGTATTCGGGACGCTCTTCGACCTGCTGCACTAGGCCGACGCGCGCCCGTCCCTATGCGGGTGGCGCACCGATTAGGGCTCGACGAGGACTCGGAAGTCGTCGAAGCTGACGCTTGCGCCGCCACCGAATCCCTGAGCGAACATGCCGCCTAGCCCCTCGCTCGCATTCGCGTGGCCCAGCTGAACCTGGGCGACCAGCTCGTCATCGACATAGACCGCGATGGTGAACGGATCAAGGTTGCCCGCCACGCACTCGACCGCCAGGTGAATGCCCTCCGTCGCCACGAAACCTTCAGGCGCCGCGCGTCGAGCGACAACTACATGCGCTCGATCATCGCGTGCTGGACGTCACGCACACGATCCCGTCCGACCAGCCCGACCTGCTGGCAGCCCTCGTTGCGGAGTTCCTGGCGCACGGCTGATGAGGCGCGCGGCGGATAATCGCCGCGATGTACCAACCCGGCCACGGCAAGTTTCTTGTCGACGATCCGCTCGCGCTGCTGACCGAGCTCGCGCGCGATCGCGCGGCCACCCTCGTGTCGCTGGGCGATGACGGCTACCTGACCACGATGCTGCCGCTCATCGTCGTGGCCAATGGTGGCGAGTACGGCATCCTGCAGGGCCACGTCGCGCGGGCCAACGCGCATTGGCGGGCACTCGAGCAGCAAGGCAGCGCAATCGTCATCTTCCACGGTCCCGACGCGTACGTCTCGCCCGCCTGGTATCCGGAGAAGCAGCGCAACGGCAAGGTCGTGCCCACTTGGAACTATTCGATGGTGGTCGTACATGGAATGGTCACGGTCCACCACGAGCAACGATGGAACCTCACCAATGTGCGCGATCTTGTCACTCGCCACGAAGCCCAACGCGACGAGCCGTGGGCGGTCGATGACGCGCCGGCCGACTACATCGATGTGCAGGCCAAGGCGGTGGTTGGGCTCGAACTGGCGATCGAGCGCATTGACGCGAAACAGAAATTGACGCAGAACCGGTCGTTGGAGGATTTCGAGGGGACCTTCGCGGCGCTCAGCAAGGGATCGCCGCGCGAGCGCGCCGTTGCGCACGATATGGCGATGACTACCAAACGTCCCCGGGGCGCCACTCGCAGCTGAGCGGCTCGTCCCAATTGAGCGCCGGCGAGCGCGGCGTCAGGCGAATCATGATGTAGCCGTCTTCGTCAGGAGTTGCGACATCTCCGGCGGCAGAGCGCACGAACGCATGGCCGTCCCAGACCCGCCAGCCCAGGCGCTCGTAGAAGCTCTGGCTGCCCGTCCCCAGTGCAGCGATCTGCCATGTACCCGCGTCGATGAAGTCACCGACTGAGCGCATCACCTTCGTGCCCAGGCCTTGGTGCTGACGGGATGGGTCGGTCGCGACCGCCTCGACGTACGCGCTCTGAAGAGGAACGCCGCCGATGTGAAGCTCGCGCGTCACGATCGACGCGTGACTGACGATCACGCCGTCCGACTCGAGCAGGAAGTGTGTCCCGCCGACGGCGTGCTGCCAGTCCTCTTCAGTGAAGCCACCGAACTCGTCATCCTTGAAAGCGTCGAGCATCAGCTCGTGCAGTCGCGCCACCTCCGCGGCCGTCAGCTCATCGCTCCTGAGCAAGCGCACGGTCAATCCATCAGCCACCGATCAGGCGCAGCGTCTCGCCCAGCGCGTGCATCGACTCGGGCGTGCGATATGTGGTGTTGCCGAACGTGAAGCCGGTAAAGCCGGCGTCGAGGTATGGCTTAAGTGCGTCCGCTGCCTGCTGGGGTGGCGCCACGGTGATGTGCGCCCGACGCTCGGGCATAATCCTGGCAAGCTGCGCCTCTTGATCGGCGGCAGTCGTGGCCACGATGACCGGTGCGCCAATGGATCGCTCGATCGACGCGAAATCGCGGCCGATCTCCGCGCAATAGCGCGCCAAAAGGTCGGTCTTGTGCGCCAGAACCTCGAGCCCGAGTGGAAACCAATGCACGATGTCGGCGTGCTTTGCTGCGATGCGCAGCGTGCGCTGCTCGCCGCCGCCGCCAACCAGGATTGGCGGGCCGTCGGGCTGGAGCGGGATGGGCATGTTGATGACTTCGTTGACGCGATAGTGGTTGCCGGCAACCGTGGGCCGGCTGTCGGCGAACATCGCCCGAATGATCGTCAATGCCTCATCGAGGCGATCCATGCGCTCCTTGACGGCCGGGAAGTCGTAGCCGAAGGCGTCGTGCTCAACCTCGTTCCAGGCCGCACCAATGCCCATCATGGCCCGGCCGCCTGAGGTCAGATCGAGAGTGGTCACCATTTTGGCCAGCAGCGCTGGGTTGCGGTATGTCACGCCCGTGACTTGAGTGCCCAGGCGGACCCGCTTGGTCTCGCGCGCTAGGGCGTTCAGTACCGAGTACGCCTCGAGCATCGGCTCATCGATGGCTCCCACACCGTCGATCTGGTACAGGTGATCCATCACGGTGACCTGGCGAAAGCCGAGCTCTTCGGCGAGCTGGGCCTGGGCAACCACGTGCTCAAACATGCGCTCAGGCGCAATACCGGGATAGGTGTACCTGGGCATGTGAAACCCGAACCAGGGTTTCGTAGCCGGGGCGGCGCTCTTCTCGATCATGGCGCGACGATATCGCGTCGAGCGATCAGTTGGCGGGCACGAGCCTCACGATGATACGCAGTTGGCTTTGCGCGCCGTCGCACGTCTGCAGGGTCATGATCGGCGTCGGCGAGTCGTTCAGGGCCCAGTCGCCTGCGGTCGCGTTCAGGTACTCGCCCGTGACCCGGCGGATCCACTTGACCTCCCACTTGCTCACGACGCCCTGCGGGTTGGCGTACCAGACGGTCTGGCCGGTCTGGAGAGCACCCGAGTGATAGGCGAGCTTGATCTTCTTGAATGCGCTATACGCGTGACTCAGCAGGTAGATGTTCGAGCTCGGGCCGCAGCCCCAGCGCCAAATGCCGGCTGGCATCGTGTTGGGGCCACCGTAGTCGCAGCCGTACCAGCCCCAGCTGGCATCGATGTTGAGCGCCGGGTACCAGAAGTGCGACTGGCCGCTGTAGGTGGTCGGCGCAGTCGTGGGCTTGGGTGTTGGCTCGGGTGTCGGCGCAAGGGTCGGCTTAGGCGTCGGTGACGGCGTCGGCTGCTCTGTAGGGCGAGGGGTGGGCGATGGGCTGGCCGTGGGCCGTGGCGTGGGCGATGGGCTGGCCGTGGGCCGTGGCGTGGGTTCGGGCGTGCGCGTCGGCGACGGTGACGGTGTTCGCGTCGGCTCCGGCGTCCGCGTAGGCGTTGGCGCATTGGTCGGCTCCGGCGTGCGCGTCGGGTGTGGCGTTGCCGTCGGCTCGGGCCGAGGCGTCTCTGTGGGCGTCGGGGTGACGGGGTCAGGCGTATCGGTCCGGTCAGGCTGATCGGTGGGCTGGTCGTTCGGCTTGACGGTCGCCTGGTCGGTGGGATCAAGCGGGACAGGGGTGGCCGTCGCATCGATCGGCGTGTCGGTCGGATCGGGTTGTAGGAACGTGCGCCAATCGAAGCCGAGGACGGAGTAGTCGGCGAGGCCGCCATCGCGGGCCGCGGCCCGGCTGAAGGACTGCTGGGTCGTGCTGGACGAGAAGCCTGCCGTGCCGTGGCCGCTGGCTACGCTGTAGGCGACAGCTACCGGGGCGCTCGAAGCAAATGGAATTGCCGCAGCCCAAACAGTGACTGACGCAAGCGCCAGAACGAACGCAGTTAGGAATCTCCCTCGCATGCGCCCAGAACACCGTCTAAGCGCACCGCAGGCACCTACGCTGTTGTCTAGCCCGTATGGGCCTGTCGGGCTAGGCCGTGTGCAGTTAGGGTTAGTCGAGTTCGGCTAGGTGCGCTCGCGACCTGAACCCGTATCAGGCGAACCCTCTGGATCAGTCCTCCCAGGACAGCCCGTGGGCCGGATCACCCATCATTATTTGAAGCGCGTCTCCTTAACGATGGCGCCCGCGCGGTCGTAGGTTCGCCACACGCCAACTTGCTTTCCGCGCTCGAACGAGCCGGCCCGCAAGAGCGACCCATCGAGCCGGAAGAATTCCCACGGACCATGCATCTGGCCATCGAGATTGGCGCCCCGAAAGCGCACGCCGCCGTTGGGGTAGTAGTCAATCGCCGCGACGAGCTGGCTGTTGGGCATTGTCATAGGTCTGAATCTACCTACTTGACGGACCGTCATATACAACCGTATGGTTGTATCTATGCAGGCAGTCGGTCTGGCCGCACAGTCGGCCACCCAATTCGACCGCGTCTTCGGAGCACTTGCTGATGGAACAAGGCGAGACATCGTCCGCCGCGCCATCAGCGGCGACGAAGGCGTGGTCGAGCTTGCAGCTCATTACTCGATGAGCTTCGCCGCCGTGCAGAAGCACGTGGCGATCCTCGAAAGGGCAGGGCTGGTGGGCAAGCACCGAGTCGGCCGGCGCAAGGTCGTCCGGACTGAGCTCGAGGGCCTGCACCTCGCCCAGCGCCTGCTCGATCGCTACGAAGAGATCTGGCGCGAGCGCATCGATCTGATGTCGACCATTCTTGAAGAAGGTAAGGAGAACTAGGAAGTGCCCGTAACCAAGGTGACCAAGGATCCCGTCGCGCTGACTATGACCGTCGAGGCCGAGTTCAGCGCGCCCCAGGAACGCGTGTGGCAGCTCTGGGCTGATCCGCGCAAGCTCGAGCGCTGGTGGGGTCCGCCGTCCTACCCGGCGACGTTCGTCAAACTTGACCTGACTCCGGGCGGCGAGGCGATCTACTACATGACGGGACCTGATGGCAACAAGACGCCGCACAGCTCGTGGAACATCGTCGAGACGGACCCGCCCAACAGCATCGTGCTGCGCGACCAGTTCAGCGACGAGGCGGGCACACCCGATCCTGACTTCCCGATCGTCGGCATGCGCGTGAACATCGACGACATCGGCGGGGGCATGACGCGGATGAGCATCCACAACGAGTTCGCGAGCGTCGAGGCGATGGACAAGATGCTCGCAATGGGCATGCAGGAAGGCATGACGCAGGCCGTCGGCCAGGTCGACGCGATCCTGGCAGAGGCGGTGCCCGCATGACCGCCACCAAGACGCTGGCGCGACCCGGCGCGACGATCACATATGACGTTCGGCCCGCGGCCGGGGAGTCGAGTCAGCCGCCGCTGTTCGTCATCGGCTATCCCATGGCCGCGAGCGGTTTCGTGACCCTCGCGAGCCATTTCACCGACCGAACGGTGATCACCTATGACCCACGCGGCTTCGAACGCTCCGTAAGAGCCGATGGGGCACCGACCAACACACCCGACATCGTCGCCGACGATGTGCACGCGATCATCGAAGACCTTGGCGGCGGCCCGGTCGATATGTTCGCCTCGAGCGGGGGAGCGATCACCTCGCTTGCCCTGGTGGCGCGCCATCCCAACGACGTGCGCAAGCTCGTCGCCCACGAGCCACCGCTCACCGCCTACCTATCGGATCGCGCCAACGCGGAAGCAGCCGTCAAGGATCTCGCCGACACGTACCAGGCCAAGGGCTTCGGCCACGCCATGGCCAAGTTCATGGGTCTGGTCATGTACCAGGGCGAGTTCCCTGTCGACTGGGCGTCACGGCCCGCGCCTGATCCGGCGATGTTCGGCATGCCGGCTGACGACGACGGCAAGCGCGACGACCAGATGGTCGGGCCTGTCGCCATCACCACCGGCTACCAGCCCGACCTTGGCGCGATCAAGGCTGCGCCAACGCAGGTCATGATCGCGGCAGGTCTCGACGAGGCGGGCACAATGGCCAATCGCGGCGCGTACGGCGTCGCCCAGCAGCTCAGCTCTGAAGTCGTCGAGTTCCCCGGTGGCCACGGCGGCTTCCTGGGCGGCGAATACGGCCAAATGGGCAAGCCTGATGAGTTCGCCACCAAGCTTCACGAGGTAATTGACTGATGAGCAACGTCTACACGTGCCTATGGTTCAACGGCCAGGCTGAGGAGGCGGCGAAGTTCTATACGTCGCTCGTCCCAAACAGCAACATGGGCAACGTCTCGCGCTCGCCGGCGGACAACCCTTCTGTATCTGAGGGTATGGCGCTGACCGTCGACTTCACGCTCGATGGCGTGCCCTACCAGGCTCTCAACGGTGGTCCCGACTTCCAGTTCAACGAAGCCGCTTCGATCGTCGTGATTTGCGACGACCAGGCTGAGACGAACCGTCTATGGGACGCGCTGATCGCCGGCGGCGGTGAACCCAGCAACTGTGGCTGGCTCAAGGATCGCTTTGGCCTGTCGTGGCAGATCGTGCCCCGGCGGCTGATGGAGCTGCTGGGCGATTCTGATCCCGATCGCGCGCGACGGGCGATGCAGTCGATGCTCGAGATGCACAAGATCGAGATCGCGCAACTCGAGGCGGCCGCCAACGGCTGATGCGCAGAGGGCCGCCTAGCCCTCCATGCGCAGCTCCTCCAGATCCAGCTCGCGTTCGACGATGCGCAGTGTGTCGTCGTTGATCTCACGCGAATCGCGCAGGGCGATGACCGCTTCGCGCTGAGCGTTGATTACTGCGAGCTGGATCTGCCGGTGTTCGTCGTGTTCCTGATTGCGCTCGGCCGTTTCGGTCGGGTCGGAGGTAGCCAGGTGCTGTGTCCGATCCTTGAGCCCTGATCCGAGCCGGTCGAACAGAGGCTGGTGGTCCGCCCATTTGGCACGCTGTCGCTCGACCTCCTCGAGCCCCACGCGATAGGCAACCTCGCGCGCCAGCGTGGGCTCATCGCCGTCGAGGCCGGCGGCGCCAAAGGCCGCGCGCCGTACGAAATAGGGCAGCGTCAGACCCTGGCCGACTAGGGTGACGATGATCACCGCGAACGTGATCAGCAGGATCAGGTCGCGCTCGGGGAAGTCGCTCGGCAGCGCCAGTGCAGCAGCGAGCGAGACGGCCCCGCGCAGGCCGGCCCAACCGACGATGAATCGGCCCCAGCGGGCGAGTCGGACATCCCGTGCGGCGAGTCGGCGGTAGGGCGTGGCCGGTAGCTGGCTCGACAGGAACGTCCATAGAAGGCGCGTCGCGATCACGACGAGGCACACCACCAGCACGACCCCGGCGAGCTCGACCCGTCCGCGCGTCTGCAGTGCGTCGACGACCGTCGGCAATTCCAGGCCGATCAGCAGGAACACGAAGCCGTTCAGTACGAAGCCGACCATCTTCCAGCTGAACAGCCACAAGGTGCGGCTGCGCGCGGTCAATATCCGGCCATAGCCCCGGCCCATTACAAGCCCGGCGGTCACCGCGGCAAGGACGCCTGACACTCCCAGGACATCGGCCGGCAGGAAGGCCGCGAAGGGCACCACGAACGAGATCAGGACCTCGACCGGCGGCTCGTCCAAACGGGCAAGGATCTGTGCCGAAATCCAGCCGACGGCGAGGCCGATCGCGATGCCGCCAACAAGCGCGACGACGAGTTGAGCGCCAGTCGTCAGCAGGGCGAACGTGCTGCCCGCCACGACCGCGACGCCCGTGCGGTAGATGACCAGCGCGGTCGCGTCGTTGAAAAGCGCCTCACCTTCGACCAGGGCGGTGATGACGCGCGGCATGCCGAGGCGGCGAAAGACGCTCGTCGCGGCAATGGCGTCCGTGGGCGCAACGATCGCCCCAAGGGTGATCGCGGCTGCCCAGCCCATGGTCGGCACGAGGGCCTGGGCCACCACCGCGACGACGACAACGGTGAAGACAACCAGGCCGAAAGCGAGTCGGGTTATGGGCGCGACGTTCTCGCGCAACTCGCGGAAGTTCGTCTCGATCGCCGCGATGAAGAGCAGCGGCGGCAGGAACACGAGGAGCACCAGGTCGGGCTCCAGGTGGATGCGCGGCAACCCGGGGATGAACGCGAGCAGC
>JBDTVN010000023.1:0-14794 GCA_040007155.1 Chloroflexota bacterium | reverse complement strand
CAGCCTCGCCCAGGGCGTCCTCGATGAGCGTGCGCATGTCCTGCGGCGACTGGACAAACGTCGGCATCCAACGCCAGATCTCCGCATCGAGGCCGACTTGCGTCAGGCCCGCTAGGTGCTCCATCGAGAGCGGCTCCAGCCGAACGTGTGTGCCTTCGAGCGTCACCGGCTCGACCCAGACGCGGCTGGTCATGCGCTCAGTCCCGTTCGGCGAACGCGCGAACCTTGATCGTGCGGTCGAGGTCGTCCGCGGCCTCGGTCAACTGGCGCGTCAAGGTCGGGAGCGAGCCGTTCAGCTGCGCTAGAAGCTGACGCGAGCGATCGAGGACATCAGGATAGGCGAGGTACCCGGGATAGAGCGACAGCAGGTACGAGCGCGCGAACGGGTGGTCGCGGGTCTCGAACACGTCGCGCACAGATGAGAAGAAGCGATCTGCGTATGGCGCGAGGACGCCCTCCTGGTGTGGCCAGTAGAAGCCCTGCATCGCCGCACGCGTCAGGTGGAATGAGCCATAGCCCTCGCTGTTGATGCGCTGCCAGGCCTGTGCCTTGGCGTCATCGGTCGGCCGTGACGCTTCCGCGCGCAGCATCGCCCGGCGGCCCCGGTCCGACCGGTCACGTACGGCTTCAGCGGCCAGCAGTTCATCGGCGTCAGGCAGACCGAAGGCTATTGCCTTGATCGCCACGAGCCAGCGCATTTCCTGATCGAGCATGAAGCCGTTGAGTGGCTCGTTGTTCGTGACGCTCGCCACGAGAAGTGCAACGTCTTCTGCGGAGGCAGCAACCGCAACGGCCGATCGTGCCCACAGAATCTTGCGATCGGCCTCAGTCGCGTTGGCCAGATTGGCCAGCGCGGCCTCGAACCACAGATGAGCCTCTTGCGCACGACGCGACTCGGGCACGAAGCGGGCCAGCGCGAGAGCGACTCGCTCTACGGCCATATCAAGGATGTCCTGATCCGCCTCGACGCCCAGTCGCTCACGCGCGATGGCGAGGTACTCGGTCGAGCGCAGCTGCTGATCGCGCACCATCTCCCACAGCGACATCCACAGCAACTCGCGCAGCAGCGGATCGTCAACGCGGTTGAGGCTGGAGCGCACGAACGCGATCGACTGCTCATCCAGGGCAACCTTGGCGTAGGCGTGGTCACCATAGTTCGGGAAGACAAGCGCCGGCGCACCGCGACCAATGAGTTCAGGTATCGGCGTCAGAGCGGCGTCGATCCACGCCGGCACAGACTCGCTTGTCAGCGCGCCGCCGCCGTTCGTATCGGAGACAAGACCTATCTCGAAAGCATGGGGCCGAATCGTCGGATAGTTGGCGGGAGCGGTCTGCTCGATCGCCATCTGGGTGAGTCGGCCATCCGTGGCGGTCCATTTGGCGGCGATCGTGTTGAGCGACGCAGTCCGCAGCCACAGCTTGGCCCACTCCTGAAGTGAGGCGCCGTGTGACTCCTCGAGACACGCCAAAAAGTCGGCAAGCGTGGCGTTGCCCCAGCCATGGCGCTTGAAGTACAGCCGCAGGCCATCGCGGAAGGCGTCAGGGCCGATGTACTTGGCCAGCTGCTTGAGGACCGACGCGCCCTTGCCATAGGTGATGCCGTCGAAGTTGAGGAACGCGATTTCAGTGTCGGCGGCCGTGCCGGCGATGGGATGCGTCGTCGGCAGCTGGTCGGTCTGGTAGGCCCAGCGCTTGATGCGGTAGTTGAAGACCTTCCACGCGTTACGGAAGCGAGTCGCTGCCGTCATCGCCAGGTAGCTGATGTACGTTGCGAAGCTCTCGTTGAGCCACAGGTCGTTCCACCAGCGCATCGTCACAAGATTGCCGAACCACATGTGGGCCAATTCGTGCAGGAATGTCTCGGCGCGATCGAGACGCTGGTTGTCTGTCGGCGCATCGCGGAACAGGTACGCCTCGTTGTAGGTAACGCAGCCGACGTTCTCCATCGCGCCCGAGTTGTATTCGGGCACGAACACCTGGTCGTACTTGGTGCCGAACGCATACGGCTGCGAGAACAGGTCGGCGTAGAAGTCGAAGCCCTGCGTCGTGATCTCGAAGATCTCGGACGCCTGATCGTCGAGGTAGCGCTCCATTGAGCCGCGCGCGAAGAGGCGCAGGCTGAGGCCCTTGTGCTCGGTCGCGCGGTGGACGTACGGGCCGCCGATGAGCGCGGTCAGGTATGTGCTGAAGAGCTCGGTGCGCTCGAAGCGGTGGGTCGTCCGACCATCCGCCTCCCTGCTGGCCGACGCGGTTGGCGCATTCGAGAAGACCATCCAGTCGGACGGCGCTGTAACGCTGAACTCGTAGCGCGCCTTGATGTCCGGCTGGTCGAAGCACGGGAAGAGCCGATGCGCCTCGTACGGCTCGAAGTTCGTATAGACGTACTCGGCGCTGTCCTCGGGATCGACAAAGCGATGGAAGCCGTCGCCGGTCGTGTCGTAGTCGTTGAGATAGACGATGCGGACGGCCATCGAGCCGCTGACCGACTCAGCCGGCAGGGTCAGGCGATAGCCCGTCCAGTCCGGCTCGAGGCGCTCCCCGTTGACTTCCAGGCGGTCGATTTCCTTGCCGCGGAAGTCGAAGAACAGCGGACCGCTGCCGGTCGTGTTGAAACGAATGGTCACGTCGCCGTGATAGGTCGAGACGCCGCCGGCCAGATCGAGCGCGATGTCATAGCTGACGTCCGTGACGCGCGCAGCCCGTTGCTGCGCCTCGAGCTCGGACAGCACGTCGCGCGCCGCGACGGGACTGGTCAACACAGGGGTATGAGGCAAGTCTGCAGCTCCTCGAAAACCCGGCGGGCACGTCTAACCTGAGCGCCGCGCGATATTAGCGCGGCTCGAGGCGACTCGCGCTAGTCAGGACTACTCAGAACCGCCCTATGCCTGTCCCTGGTAGCCCGGTCCGACCACGACCGTGAGGCTGGCCGGGTCGACCGCCACCGCCCGAGACGAGATAAACGATCAGCGCCGCGCGCCGCTCACCCTCCATGGGCGGATGGTAGTTGGCGCAGCGTAGGCAAAATCAGGCGTAACGCAGGCTGGACGCCTCATCGTCGCCGATGGCGACCGAACAAGTCGGGCACCACCAGCGCGCCTCGAGTGCCGTGCCACAGGTCATGTGGCGTAGACCGTCGCTGTCAGCGCCGCTGCCCCACGCCGCGAGCAGACGGAGCACGCCGGCGAGCTCCTGGCCGTCGGCCGTGAGCGAGTAAGCGAGGCGCACCGGCCGCTCCGAGTAACGCTGGCCAACGACGACTCCGGCACGCTCTAGCCGGCGCAAGCGATCGGTCAGGATGTTGGGGGCGATGCCGGTGACCGCCGCGGCCAGGTCGTTGAAACGGCGCGGCCCGTCGAGCAGCGCCTCGACGATGAGCAGCGACCAACGATCGCCGACGCGCTCGAGAGCAGCGTCCAGCCCGGATCCCGACACAGCCGTCATCTTGGCACGCCCGACGCCGCCCTTGCAGCCTTCATGGCCAGATGGTAACTTGCAACTTGCAAGCCACTAACGGCTGAACCAAGGAAACGGAGCGATGGTTTCGATGTCGATGCTTGAGGATTTGGGCGGACAAATGGCTGCTGTTGCGCAGAAGGCGGGCGCGTCGGTGGTGCGCATCGGCGGCGGCTGGGGCGGTGGGTCGGGCGTGGTGATCGCCGACGGGACCGTCCTGACCAATGCCCACAATGTGCGCGGCGACGGCGCGGTCGTGGTCTTCGCCGATGGCCGCCAGGCTGAAGCCACGCTCAAGGGTGTCGACGTCGATGGCGATCTGGCTGTGTTGTCGGTAGATACCGCGGGCACCCCGGCAATCAGCTGGGCAGGCACCAGCGCAAGCATCGGCACCCCGGTGTTCGCTGCCGCCGCAGCTGATGGTGGTGCGCGGGTCACGTTTGGTTTCGTATCGAGTGTGGCACGCGCCTTCCGCGGGCCGCGCGGCCGACGTATCCGGGGCAGCCTCGAGCACACCGCTCCCCTTGCGCCCGGTTCGTCGGGCAGCGCCCTACTCGACGCGAATGGCGCGCTCATCGGCCTGAACACCAATCGCCTGGGTGGCGGCTTCTACCTGGCGCTGCCCGCCGATGAGGCGCTGCGCAACCGCGTGGCGTCACTGGGGCGCGGCGAGAGCGCTGAGCGACCGCGGCTGGGAATCGGCATCGCGCCCAACTGGGTTGCGAGCCGAATGCGCCGCGCGGTAGGCCTGCCGGAGCACGACGGCGTCCTGGTGCGCGAGGTCGAAGACGGTAGCCCCGCCGCCACGGCAGGACTCGCCGAAGGCGATCTACTGATCGAGGCCGCCGGCCGGCCAATCCGCGAGCCAGACGACGTCTATGACGCCCTGGGTTCGGTTACAAGCGGCGGCACGCTATCCCTGCGTATCGTGCGCGGCGTGGACGAGCGCTCAGTCGAGGTCAGCTTCGCCGGCAACGGCGACAGCACGAGCGGCCCCGTCCACTAAGGCCGCGCCCCGAGCAACTGGAGCGCGCGCAGCAGCTGCGGGTCCTTCAGCGCCGCGACCTGATCGGCGGTCAGACCGTCGAGCTCGTCCGGTGACACCGGCACATCGGTTGGGCCGAGCGGCACCGCGACATCAGGCGTTATGCCTTTGCCGAAGATCAAATCGCCGGCCGGCGTGAGCCAGCGCTGCGTGGCGAGATGAATCTGAGAACCGTCGCTCAACGGGAACGGCCGCAGAACTGTGCCGGTGCCGAACGTCGTCGCGCCAACGAGCTGCGCCCGACCCGCCGACTGGATCGCGCCCGAAACTATTTCCGCGGCACTCGCGGTGTTGCTGTTAATGAGAACCACGAGTGGCAAGTCGCTGGCCGAAATGTCCGGGTTCGTCGACTTGGGAGTCTGCACCTTGTTGGCGTCCTCGTCGATGTACACAACCTTGTCGGTCAGGAACTCACTCGCGACATTGATCGCCTCGTCGACATAGCCGCCTGGGTTGGCGCGCAGGTCAAGGATCAGGCTCGTGGCGCCCGCGGCAATCGCGGCGTCGCGCGCCGCCTGCAGGTCAGCTGCTGAACCCTGGCCGAACGACGCCAAGCGCAGATCGGCGGTCGTAGTTCCCGGCACCATCGACCACCATGCGGCCGGAACGTGCAGTTCCTGGCGCACGATGGTCACGTCCACGGTCTCGCCCGTTGATGGCCGCGCCATGGTCAACTCGACACGGGTGCCGGCATCACCGCGCACGCGGCTCACGACCTGCTCGATCGTCTGGCCCTGCACCGACTGACTGTCGACCGATACGAACACGTCTCCCGCATGCAGTCCGGCCGCCTGGGCAGGACTACCGGGGATAACCGACAGGATCACGATCTGGTCGCCGTTCTGGCCGACCGTCACCCCGATACCGACGACCGACAGGTTCAGCGCGTTGTTCGACTCCTGGACGTCCTGCGGAGTCAGGAAGACCGAGTGTTGCGTGTCACCAAGTGCATCAACGAGCCCGCGTATCGCCCCGTAGACCAGCGTCTGGTCGTCGAGCTCGTCGCGGCCGACGTAGTTCTGGCGAATGACCCCAACCGCCTGCCAGAAGAGGTCCATTCCGTGCAGGTCGCCCGCGCTGGTAGTCGGTGCCGGAGTCGGATTCGTCGATCCCGAGTAGGGCGCGCCGCCGCCGAAGAAGCCGGTCTGGCCGACGGCCAACCCGACAACGAACACGAGGACCAACAACACGATTCCGGCAAGGGCCGAAGCCGGCTTTGGGCTGGGTGGGGTTGGCGCATATTGAGGCTCGGGGTAATTCAACGATTCGCGCTCATGGTCGGTGAGATCATGAAGCAGCATCTCGAACGGTGCTGTGGACCGAGGTCTTGGCCCGTCGTGGAAAAGGTCGCGCGGCTAGTGCAAGTTCGTGGACAAAGGGCGTTGCCCGAGGTGTCGCGCGACCCCTAACCTCAGGTCGTCCCGAAGGGGCCACGGCACCGGAGTCGCCCCCGCTGGTCCGCCAGCGGAGACGGCAACTGGACCGGGCGGCTCCTTCGGGCTTTTCATTAGAACGGCGTCGAGCACCATGCCGGTCCGTCGACCCGGAACATCGCGTCGGCGCGCGCCCTGGCGCCGGGCGTCATTTCCTGGGTCCGCGCCGCGCGCGCCAGATCCTCGAACGAAAAGGTGCCCAGGTAGGCAGCGGCGAGGTCGGTCGTGTCCAGGACCAGGTCGGCCGAATCGGTCGTTGGCTCCAACGTCGCCTTGCCACCTTTCACGGTCATCCGCCAACGACCCGCCGCGACGGGCAGGAATTCGTCGCTCACATCGAGCACCAGCGATCCATCCGCGGCATAGGTCCGGGCGGCCAGTGCGGCTGGGACATCGACGACGCGCAGCCAGATGGCATCGCTCACCCGGAGTTGGAGACGGCGCGGATCAGCCAGCATCAGCATCAGGGGCTGGCGTGGCGGGCCCCAGCGGTACTGGATCCGAGCGATCAGATCGACGCTGAAAATGAAGCGCCACAGCTCGCGCTGCGCTTCGGCATCAACGCCCACCAGCTCGTTCACAAAGAGCGTGCTGGCCGAGCCGATGTGGGTCCACTCGCTCTTGATGCGGTAGCGCACATAGCCGCGCAGCTCACCGTCGCGCTCGTACATGGCGCGGTACTGGGGACCGGCACCGCGGCGCTGCGACTCGATGTCGGCGACGCGCTCGTCCCACCACGGAGGATCGCGCTCGATGAAGCCGGGCGTCGCGCCGCACACCTCGTCATAGACGAGGGGCATGAGCCGCCGCGCTTCCTCTTTGTCGACGAGCCGTATCGAGCCGGTCGACGGCACGTCAGTGCGAAAAGCCGCGCGCTCGCGCTCAATGTCGAACGCGCCCAAAAGCAGCCCAAGGCCGTAGCCAAAGCGTTGGTAGATCGATCCTTCAGACGCCACGAGCGCGGCCAGCGGCTCTCCGTTGGCGCGCACGTCGGCCAGTTGGCGCGCCATGAGACTGCGCAGGATGCCGCGCCGGCGATGCGTGGGTATGACACCGACACCGGTCACGCCGGCCAGCCTCACCCTCGCGCCACCGGGGACTGTCATGCGGAACGAGAAAGCCGCGCCGCCGCCAACCATCGTCTCGCCGTCGTACGCGCCAAGCATGCGCTCGGGCTCGAGCAGCGCCCTGTCGAGCTGCCACTGCGCCTCGTCAGTCGGCTCGCCGAACGCGACGTTGACGGTGTCCACCAAGCGCCGCATCTCGTCGGCCGGGACGGTACGGATTTCGATCGCCATTGGTTGCCTCGAGCTGTGCGGACTTACTCAGGGAGCGGGATTGGCAGGTTGGCCCGCGCCGGGTGGCTGCGCCCGCTCGCGCTCCCGCGCGATTCGCTCCGGTCGTGCGAACCATAGGTAGTAAATCGCGGTGGCGGTCGAGTAGAACGCGATGATCGTCAGGAAGTTGACGTCGTAGCCGCGGGCGAAGCCGAAGGCCGACTGGATGGTCGAGTAGTAGATGCCGCCAATCGCCCAGCCGATAGACCAGACCATGCTCTGGCTGGCGGTGATGGTTGCTCGCTCGAGCGGTTGAACGCGGCCCATGACGTATGCGCTGAATACCGGATTCGCCGCATTCATGAGCGCGTTGCGCACCGTCATGCCGACGATGACGAGCGGGATCCACGGCGCGAAACCAAGGACCACGATGAACGGGATGCTGGCCGCCTGCACGAGAACAACCGACTGGATCTTGCCGTAACGCCGTGCGATAACCGGTTGGATGAGGATCGCGATCATCGTCCCCAAAGCACTGATTGCGAATACGGCGTTGGTCGTCGACAGGTCGAGCCCGAAGCGACCCACGATGTACAGGTTCAGGAAGGGCAGCACCTGGCCCGCGCCGATGGCGATCAGGAAGCCGGGCGTAACGAGCTTCAGGAAGAGCCGAACATCACCGATGTGAATCCCGACCCGTGACAGCCGCGCGCGGGCCCCATAGGCGGCCATTGGCGGTTGATTGGGCTCGGGCGGCACGACGCCGGTCTCGACCAGAGCGGGTCGATGGCGATCGTCGCCCATCGTGAGCAGCAGTATCGCCGTGCCGCTGATCAAGATGAGCATGCCTGCCAGAAGCACGTGGAATGACGCGACCTGGTTGGCCGAGCCACCACCCAGCACGAGGCCGACGATGGCGCCCGCCGACAGACCGGCGATGACCTGCGCCAGGTTGAACATCGCGCCGTTGAGCGCGAAGACCTCGTTGCGCTGGTCGGGCGTCGAGTTCTCGGCCAGGAAGGGCGCCGATGGAATGGCCAGGAATTGTTGGGCACCGCCGTCGAGCACGGTCAGGGCGAAGATCGCCGGTAGGGCGTCGAGCGTCGCGAAGCCGATAAACGCCAGCGCAACGCCGAGCGCACCGAGCAGCATCGTGTTCCGCCGGCCGATGCGGTTGGCAAGGATGCTTGCCGGGATTGCCGCCGCGGCGACGCTCAGCCCAGATGTCGTGGCAACAAGGCCAATCGTCGCCAGGTCGAAGCCGCGCGCCGCGAGGTAAAGATTGAAATTTACGAAGAACAGGCCGAACGCGGCGCTCGACAGGAAGGAGCCACTGATGAAGATGCGTGCGTTGCGCGAGAAGCCGCGATAGCCGCCAGCGAAGCGGCGCAGGCGCGGGGCGGTCAAGGAGTGCCTTTCTCCGACCCGCAGCTGCGGTCGGACCTAATCAGTCTCCGCAGTCGGCCTGCGGGCCGCTGCTGCGTGTCCTCCACTGACTCCCGCGAGCGGGTGTCAGTGTCGTCCTTGCTAGTCGATCGGGATGTTCTCCCGGGTGGACTGGTCGGCCGGAGCGCTCGAGTCATCCTCTGACTCCGAGAGCTTGTTGGCCCAGAAGTCGAGCAGGCTGCGCACGGCGAGCAGGTTCTCGCGACCCGCAGCACGCAGGTGGTTGCGCGCCTGGTGGGGCACGATCATGTCCGCCGCCTGGCGCGAACGGTCGAGCATCGACTCGAGCATTCGCTCCATTGTGCTGCTGCGCTGGTCGAGCTCGTCCAGGCGCCGCTCGAGTCGTTCGAGTCGGTTGTCATCCATTGCGCGACCCTCCGGTCATTGCTCGCTGTGGTTCCGCGAAACGCACCTTCAACACGCGGTCTTCCATCTTCGCGCCCTGCGTCGGCGCGTCAAGGAGCAGGCGCGGAAGGACGAGGTTACGGCGCCACGCGCCAACCTGCAGCACAAGCTCGTCGCCACTGCGCGAGAGCGTCACGTCTTCCTTGGTGGCGAACGGCAATTCGAGCGCCAGGACGTAGCTGCCGTTCTCGCGCGACACCGAGTAAGGACGGCCGCGGTACTGGAACTCCGCCGGATCCCTGTCGCCGAACAGGGCGCGGCCTAATTCTTCGAGCCGCTCGAGGCCGACCATCTCCTTGTCGAAGAACGGAATGGTGCTAACGGGCACTGGGGCGAACTGGTCCTCAACCATGGGCAGGTAGCGCGCCTGCGCCTCGCGCCACGCGTCGAAGTACGCGCCGCTTGCCGCTGGGAGCACGCGATTGGCAACGATCATGTCGGTCGGGAAGCCGTACAGGTGGAAATAGGTGAACGAGCGCTGCGCCTCCTGGATCGAGACGCGCTCGAGGTTGAGCACGAGGCGCACCGACGACATGTCGGGATCGGCGAGCAGGTCGTGGACGTACTTGAGTCGCTCCAGCAGCTTTTCGCCCGACTCGTAGACCTCGTCGGTAGGCAATGGGACACCGACTATCCGCCGGAGCAACGGACCACCCAGCTTCTGCACGCGCCGGCCGATGGGAGCGATCTTCTCGATCCACCAGCGCGAGGCCTCGGGCAGCGACAGCAGGCGCACGGTCTCGCCGGTCGGCGCGGCATCGACCACGATCAGGTCGTAATCGCCCTGGTCGACGTGGTCGCCGATCCAGAGCAGGTTGCCCAACTCATCCATGCCGGGCAGCACGGTCATTTCCTCGGCCATTACCTCGTCGAGGCCGCCCCATGCGAACAGGCTCGAGAAATACGACTGGATGACTCGCCAGTACTTGCTGATGTTGAAGAAGACATCGGGCTCGTGCGCCCACAGGTTGGGCGCGATCTCGCGCGGTGTTGCGCCGACCGGCGTGTCCAGTGCGTCAGCCAGGCTGTGGGCGATGTCGGTCGAGACCACGAGTGTGCGCAGCCCGCGCTTGGCGCTCAGCACTGCGGTCGCAGCAGCGACGCTCGTCTTGCCGACGCCACCTTTGCCGGTATAGAGCAGAATCCGTGTCAATTAACTGTCTCCCTCCGCGGCGCTAGGGCGCTGCTTTAGTGGTCAACTCGACCAGCACCGCGCCAGTGGCATTCACCAGCGTGGTGTCGCCCCAGTCTTGACGCCAGCTGGGAACTGCGGCCAGTGCCGAATGGCCGTGAATCCACAGTCTCGGTTGCAAGCGGCGGGCCAGCCAGCGATAGGCCGCGAAACCGCGGTGATAGTGGTCCTGGGGCACGTCACCCAGACCGCGCGGCGGCACATGGCTCACGACGATGTCGGCCTTCTTGCCGCGTAGGCCAAACCAGACGCCAATCGCCTGACGCCATGCCGCCCCCTCGTCGCGAATCGCCTGACTGCCAGTCGCCCCTGGCCAGGACAAACCAACGACCCGTAGGCCTTTGACCATGTCGGTGTCGCCGGCCAGCGGTCGGGGCAAATCTGACCGGCCGACGGCCCAGTTTTCACCGCGGTCGTGATTGCCGCGGACATAGATGAGCGGCACCTTGAAAGCATCGGCAAGAAACGCCAGGTAGGCAGGCTCCAGGTCGCCACTGCCGACTATCGCGTCGATCGGTTTGAGAGCGTCCCGGTTCGCCTCCACGTCGAGGGCGCGCTCGGATTCGTCAGAGACGGCGAGCAGTCGCACAGACTCTCCGGCCGGGGAATATTCATGCAGACTCAGCCGACGGATCATTCGGACGCCTCGTCGCTCGGGCGGGACTCGTGCTCGTGCACGTGCGGACGGGCCGACTCCAGGTCAAGCGGACGGTCGGCCGTTTTCGTCAACTTGCCGGCGCCGGCCGCGCGCAGGTCGAGGCTGCCCTCGAGCACCGCTGCAATGGGCGGTTTGGTCTCGGCGGGCATGCCCGGCAGGCGCAGCTCCTGGACGACCGCGTCCATCTCGCCCTGGCCGATGTAAAGAGCCGCGGCCACGCGGTTGTGGCCATCGACTACCCAGTAACCACCGTCGAACTTGATCAGCTCGATTGGCGGCAGCGATTCGAGCCGCTCGTTGGCCTGAAGGATGCGCTGCCAACGAGCGTGCCAGTCGTCACCGCGGCGGTCCCGCAGCGGCAGGAAGTCACCACCGCGTTGGGCGGGACCGGCAACTGCTGTGCCCCTTATCTCGCCGATGGGCACGCTTCTCAGGCCCAGTTCGCGGATCGACGCGCGGCTCGTTTCAGGGTGGTTGTCCCAGAGGTTCGCGAGCGGCTGGCGAGAGAGTCGGCGAACTCGACGCACGCGCGCGCCCGGCCGCTCGTCGATGACCCGCCGTGCGGCGGCGATCACAGGCGCGGCAACGTCCACGATCGTCGCCGCGACATCGGCCAGGACGCCGCGCGATTCCTCAGGCGCGACAGCCGGCTCCGCAGCGCCCGCAGGCGCGACTTCTCGATCGCTCACGCTTCGAGGCTAACTGGTTTCGCCTTTCCTCCGCAGCGACGCCTCACGGCTGCTGCTGCGCGCTCCAGTCCTGCCTGCCGCTTGCGGTTGTGACACACAACCTGTCATTTGGGGCTGCCAGTGTTCAGCGCGCAAGGAGGTGCCAAATGGTTGAACAAACGTGTCCCTGGTGCGAGACAGCACTGCGTGTCGAGCTTCACGTCGTCACCAACGACGAGGCCCAGACATGCCCGGAGTGCCTGACGACGTGGAGCTACGAGGACGAGCCCGTCTACGAGCTGGCGCTGGCCGCCTAATAGCGCGCGGCGGTCTCCGCGAACTGCGTTTCGGCGAGCAACCGCGCATAGCCCGGCTTGATGACGCCGTTTATCAGGCGAAGTCTCTGGTCAAACGGCGCGAATGCGCTCTTCATCGCGTTCAAGGTCAGCCACTGCATCTCGTCCAGGCCAAAGCCGAACGTGCGCGACAGAGTCTCGAACTCGGAGCTCATAGATACGCCGCTCATCAGGCGGTTGTCGGTATTAACCGTCACGCGGAAACGCAGCCGGCGCAGGAGGTCGATCGGATGCTCTTCAATTGAAGGCGCGGCGCCCGTGTGCACGTTCGATGTCGGGCACATCTCGAGCGGCACCCGCATGTCGCGTACGTAGTTGGCAAGGCGGCCCAGCTTGACCTGCCCGTCGTGCTCGATCGTGATGTCGTCGACGATGCGGACGCCGTGGCCAAGTCGATGCGCGCCGCACCACTGCAGCGCTTCCCAGATCGACGGCAGCCCAAAGGCTTCACCGGCATGGATCGTCAGGTTGAAGTTCGCCTGGTGAATCAGGTTGAACGCATCCAGGTAGCGCGTCGGCGGAAAGCCCTTTTCAGGCCCAGCGACATCAAACCCGACGACGCCCTCGTCGCGATGGCGGATGGCCAGTTCGGCGACCTCGACCGATCGTGCGAACTGACGCATGCCAGTGACGATGAAACCCATCTCGATGCCGCTCATGGCCGAGCCGCGTCGGAAGCCCTCGAGCACGGCATCAACAACCTCATCGAGACTCATTTCCTTGCGCGTCGAGAGTTCCGGCGCGTAGCGCACCTCGGCGTAGACGACGCCATCGGCCGCCAGATCCTCGGCGCACTCCTGGGACACGCGAATGATCGATTCGCGGTCCTGCATGACCGCCACCGTATGGTCGAAGCCCTCGAGATAGAGCACGAGGCTCTTGCGATCGGCGCCCGCAGTGAAGAAACGCGCGAGCTCGTCGGGGTCGGTTGTCGGCAGGCCGTTGTAGCCGGTCTCGCGCGCGAGCTCGATCACCGTTTGCGGTCGCAGACCGCCGTCGAGGTGGTCGTGCAGCAACACCTTGGGCGCGCTGTGGATGACGTCGCGGCTGATCACGGTTCGGGCAAGGGTAAGAGCCGGGTCAATCCGCGGGAAGCCCGCGGACAAACTCCGCGACGCGATCCAGGGCGTCGTCGAGCACCGGTCGCAGGGAGTGGCCCAGCCTGGGGTAGGTGATGAGTTGGGCGTTGGCCAGCCCCTGCACCGCCGCGCGCAGCAGGTCTATCCGCGCAAATGGATCGGCCTCGCCCGACAGAAACAGCACCGGACACTTGATGCCCGGAAAGTGGGCGACGCGAGTAGTTCCGTCGGGCTGACCCGGCCTATGCAGCGGGAAGCACAGCAGCACGATGGCGCGCGGCGCGTCGTCGGCAGCGAGCAAGGACGCGACTCTTCCGCCATAGGACTGGCCACCGATAACCGCTTCCGACAGGTCGGGCACCTGGGCGCGATAGCGCTCGACAGCCTTCTCGGCCAGGCCGACTGGCAGCTGCACCGCCTGTGCCGCAAAACCGCGCTTCGTCAGTCCGTCGACATGTGGCGTCATGCTCGCGGCGTTGCCCGACGCCCCGTGGGCGAGATAGATCGTCGGCAGGTGGGTTTGCGGCTTTTTGCGTGACACCTGGAGATCGTGACACGCTAGGTGGCACGACGGGTGCGCAATCTGGCGCCATGGAAACCGCCCAGATCGTCGCTCTCAGGGTTGCGCCGCCACCGCTTTCGCCGCGCCGTCCGTCCGTGGACGTTGAAGGCGACGCGATTGTCATCGACCACCTGCGCATCGAAGACCGCGGTCTTTCGGCATTCGTCGACAGTCGCGCTGAGTCAGGCCGACCGGAGCTGGCCGAGCGGGCGCTGCGTATCGGCCTCCATGCCCTCCAGGACGCCGGCACCACGCTCGACGTTAACTTCGTGCGGCGCGAGTTCGAGGCGCTGCTGGCGCGTAATCAGTCGGTCAACGAGGCCGCGGCGAAGGAGCTTGACCAGGTGTTGCGCGTCAACTTTGGCGATCGCGACGGGCGCCTACCGCGCACGCTCGAGCAGTTTCTGGGCGACCGCGGGCAGATCACGCGGCTCGTCTCTGACCTCTTCGATGAGACCAAGCGCGACAGCGCCGTTGGTCGGCTGAAGGCGCTGCTCGGCACCTACTTCGACGGTGATACGTCGCGCCTGGCGCAACTGCTGGACCCCACGCGCATCGGCGCGCCCATGTACCAGTTCCGCAGCGAGATGAACAGCGCGTTCGAGAAGCTCAATGAGCGCCTTACCGCTATTGAAGCAGCGTCAACGGCACGCGCCGCGGAACGCGCCAAGTCGTCGGCCAAGGGCATGGACTTTGAGGACACGCTCCAAGACATGCTCGCGGAAGCCGTGCGCGGGACCGGTGACACCGTTGAGCGCTGCGGCGTCACCACCGGCGACGTCATCCGGTCAAAGAAGGGCGACTTCCTGTTGACAATCGACCCGCAATGGTGCGGTGGCGCTGAGCTGCGCGTCGTCATCGAGGCCAAGAACCGGACCATGTCCTGGCGCGAGATGCGCGACGAATTGAACGAGGCGAAACGCAACCGCGGCGCCGCTGTCGCGCTGGCGGTCTTCACGCCCGAACATGCCCCGGCTGGAGTGGCGCCATTCGACGTGCGCCACGGCCACGTGTTCGCGGTCATCGACCCGAATGCCCCTGACGTCGCAACCCTGACGGCGGCCGTCCGCCTGGCTCGGCTGCATGCGCTCGCGTCCCTCGCGACACAGAAGGCCGAAGTCGATCCGGCGCGCATCGCCGCGGCGCTCGCGGCCCTCAAGACCGAGCTCGAAGCGGTCCGCGCACTAAAGACGAGCCTCACCGAAATCGGCAAGTACGCG
>JBDTVN010000022.1:0-15397 GCA_040007155.1 Chloroflexota bacterium | reverse complement strand
TCCACGCCGATGGCGGCGTAAGTGCCGAAACGGCAGCGGTCGTCGGTAGCTACGGTGTCGATGTCTGTGTCGTCGGATCTGCGCTGTTCCAGCGCGGCCGCGACACCGCGCTCGAGGTCACGGCGGTCAAGCAGGCGGCCAGGCGCGCCAGATAGGCGGCCTACAATCGCCCGCGGGTGGGAGGGCGAGCATGGTCATGGTGCGCGAGGTGGTCTTCCGGGCTGCGCGAGGGCTCGGCGGCTTGCTGCCGCTGCGCGTCCTGCTCGCGGTGCTCTATCCAGCTGCCTTCGTGCGAGCCCTGTTCGAGACCTTGGCGCGGCGCGGTCGGCGAGCGCCGGACTCGCTGCCGCCCGGACCGCACCGAGTGACGTTCCGGATCGAGCTGCGCGAACGCACCGCGGCCTGGCTGAGCACCGCCGCGCTGCTGTGGGCTGATCGGTTCGCCCGCTCGCCATGGCGGGAGCGCTTCGACGTGTCACAGCTGGATGACCTGCGGTCGATCATCGCCACCCGGCCCGCGCTGATTGCCACGGTTCATTTCGGCGGCATCTTCGTCATGCCCACGCTGCTACGCGCGCTCGGCATCCCGACGGCGGCCGCGGTCGGCGACAAGCTCTGGCCCGTGCGCTGGTGGCGTGAGCGTCGGGCGCAGTTGACCAGCATCGACGCCCTGCCGGGCCATATCCGTTCGGGTGATGCGCGCTCGATGGTGCGCTTCCTTGTGCCCGGGCATTGCCTGCTGGTGGCGCTCGACTACCCGCTGGGCGATCAGGCCAGCGCCGCCTACGAGAGCGCATCGCTGCGACTGTCCACGCCGTCGTTCCGGTTGGCGCGCCTGACCGGCGCGGCCATAGTGCCGATGCTCATGCGCCGCGAAGGCGTGTGGTCCTACTCGGTCCACGTGGGACAGTCGGTGCCCGACGAGCTGCTCGCGGCTGGAGACGACGTGGCCATAGTCGACCATCTGGTGAACGAGCTGCTGCCGCTCGCCGCCGCGCGGCCGGAGCAGGCCCTGCCGCTGCTCGTCAACTCCTTCGAAAGCGAGGCCGGCAAATGAAACGGACCCCGCTCGACGATCCCATCGTGGTCACCGGCATGGGCGCCTATGGTGCCGGAGCGGCAACTCCAGCCGCGCTTTATCAGACGGCCCTGCGCGGCAGATCGGTCGGCGAATGGCTGACGTTGCCCGGGCTGGCCGAGCCAGTCGCCGTCAGCCGCGCCCCGGATCCCGCCTTGGCTCAGCCCGAACTGCGCTACGCCCGACGCCTTGACCGTTCGGCGCAGCTGGCGATGGCGGCTGCGGCCGACGCGGTCAACCAATCGCGCCTTGTGCACGGCGTCGATCCGGCCGAGGTGGGTGTGGTCATGGGCTCGAGTCGCGGCCCGATCGGCCGGACGCTCGAGTCGGCGGACGAGCTCGCACGCGGAGCCGTCGGTCCGACCGCGTCGGCCGAGAGCACGCCAGCCTCGCTCAGCGGGATGATCGCCCAGGCGTACGGCTTCGGTGCGGCGACGGCGACGCTCGCAGCGACCTGCGCATCGGCCGCGACTGCGATCTGCATGGGTGCGCTGCTGCTGGCAGCTGGTGAGGCTGAGGCGGTTGTCGTCGGTGGCGCGGAGGCGCCGCTTATCCCCCTGCTCGCCGCGCAACTACGGGCGGCGCGCGTCGTCGGCTGGGACGAGGATCCGGCGGCCACGTGCAAGCCGTTCGACGCTCGGCGCAACGGTCTCATGATGGGCGAAGGCGCCGCGGCGCTGGTGCTCGAGAGAGCATCCACAGCCGCACGCCGCGCCGTCCCCATTCTGGCCCGCCTGAGCGGCTGGGCGGCTGGCTCGGACAAGGGCGGTCGAACCGGTGTCACGATCGATGGGGCAGGGCTGGTGCGGGTGACGCGGCGTGCTCTGGAGCGGGCAGGCCTCGATCCCGCGCAGATCGGCTATGTCAATGCGCACGGCACCGCGACGCGGCTGAACGACCCGGTTGAGGCGCGCGCCCTGAACGTGGTCTTCGGACGCGGAGCGGTGCCGCCCTCGAGCTCCACCAAGCCGATCACCGGTCATTGCCTGGGGGCGACGCCGGCGCTCGAAGCGGTCATCGCTATCGAGTCCCTGCGCAATGGCCGCTTGCCGCCGACGGCGAACCATGTTGATTTGGACGCGGAGTGTGAGCTCGACGTAGTTGCGGCGGCCGCACGCGCGACCACGACCAGCGCAGTGCTGTCTACCTCGCTTGGCTTCTGGGGTGTTCAGGCGGCGCTTATCTTCGAGGCCGCGTAGCGTGCGCTTGTTGCTGCAGCGGGTCCTGCGCGCGCAGGTGATGGTTGACGAGTGGGTGATCGGTCAGATCGGGGCCGGCCTGGCGTGCCTGGTGGGGATTGGCCACGGCGACGATGCGTCGGTCGTGGCCAGCCTCGCGGACAAAGCGGTGGATCTGCGGATCTTTCGCGATGATGACGGCAAGACCAACCGCTCGCTCATCGATGTTGGCGGCGCGGTGCTGGCAATCAGCCAGTTCAGCCTGTACGCGGACACCCGCAAAGGCCGCCGGCCGTCGTTCCTCGATGCCGCGCCGCCAGATCTGGGGGAGCGGCTCTACAACGCGTTCTGCGCAGCCGTCGAGGCGCGCGGAGTAAAGGTCGAACGCGGCATCTTTGGTGCCGAGATGAAGGTCGAGCTCGTGAACGATGGCCCCATGACCATCTGGCTCGACAGCGCCGCCAGTTAGGCGGTCTTCTGGAGCGTCCTCCGGCAGCGCGTGCACACGAGCACCTGGCGCTCGACACCATCTACGGGCATGCGCATCTTCTGCAGGTTGGCGTCCATGCGGCGATGGGCGCGGACGCGGTTCATACCAACCGACTGGGGGTTGAAGCCACCCATCGAGGCCTTGCCGCAGATTACGCAGGCGCGCGACATTCTCTGAAGGACTCCGATCGTTTGGGATGCGGCCGCCCGAAGGGGCGCGCCGGCTGCGTACTATAACCGACCGGTGATGAAGAGGGCCGTGGCCGGGGTCAGCCCATGAACAACATGTCGTGGGACGGCCATGACCTCATGGCCGCGATGCGTCACGCTGCCGCCGTGCTCCACTCGAGCGTGAACGAGGTGAACGCGCTCAATGTGTTTCCTGTCCCGGACGGTGACACCGGCTCGAACATGCTCGCGACGATCCAGGCCGCGGTCGCCGAGGCGGAAAGCATCCCGCCGCTCGAGCGCACGGTCACGCGCGTAGCCGCAGCGCTGAGCCTTGGCTCGCTCATGGGTGCGCGCGGCAACAGCGGGGTGATCCTGTCGCAGCTGCTGCGCGGCATGGGCGAGGCCATTGCGGGCAATGATCGGGTTACGGCGGCGATCCTGGTCGAGGCGTTCAAGCGCGGCTGCACCACGGCGTTTGGCGCGGTGGCCCATCCGGTTGAGGGCACGATTCTGACGGTGGCGCGCGACGTCGCCGACGCGACGCAGACCGCGCCGCGTGGTGACGGTTCGCTGGAACACGTGTTGCGGGTCGCGGTCGACGCCGCCACAGCTTCTGTCGCGCGCACGCCCGATCTTCTGCCCGTCCTCAAGGAAGCTGGCGTCGTCGATGCCGGCGGCCGTGGGGTCGAGCTGTTGCTACGCGGCGCCCTCGCCTCGATCCAGGGCGACCACCTGCCGCATGGCATGAAGCTGGCGCACGACATCGCCCTGCCCACATGGGACGCGCTCGAGGCAGAGGGCTACGGCTACGAAACGGTCTTCGTGATCCTTCCGGCGGATGGGGCACGGCTCGATATCGGCGCCATCCGGACACGGCTCGACCGTATGGCCGACTCGGTTCTCGTCGCCGGCGATGAGCGGGCGGTCAAGATTCATGTGCACAACGAGCGCCCGGATGAAGTCATCGGCTACGGCCTGACGCTCGGCTCGCTCAGCAGAATCAGCATCGAGAATCTCGACCGCCAGGCGACCGATGTGCGCGAGCGCGCCAAGATCGCGACTCAGAAGGCATCGATCAGCGGTGTTGCGCCGCTCCGTGACGGAGCGGCCGTCGTCGCCGTGGCGGCGGGCGATGGGTTGGCGCGCGTCTTCTCGTCCCTGGGAGCCACCGGTGTGGTCCAGGGTGGCCAGGGCGAAAATCCGTCTGTGGGCGAGCTGGCCGATGCAATCCGGGCTTCGAGCAACCCCCAGGTAATCGTGCTGCCGAACAACCCAAATGTGGCGATGGCCGCCCGGCAGGCCGGGCAGCTCTGCCCTGAAGTCGCGCTCGAGGTGGTCCCGACACGCAACGCCGCCGAAGGCGTGGCGGCAATGCTCGCTTTCGATCCCGATCTGACAGTCAAGGACGCGGCCAAGCTCATGACCAGCGCTGCACGAGCAGTGCAGACGCTGCAGGTGACGCTCGCTGTGCGCGATGCACGGATTGGGCGACGCAAGGTCAACCGCGGCAGCTACATCGTGCTCGGGCCAAACGACGGCCTTGTTGCCACCGATTCAGACCGAACTGTTGCGATCCGGTCCGGCATCGGACTGCTGAAAGACGGTTTCGAGCTGCTCACTCTGTACCGCGGCCGCGACGTGGACCACGCGGCGGGCCAACAGCTGCGCGATCAGCTGGCGACCGAGCTCGATGGCGTCGAAATCGAGCTCGTCGAGGGCGGTCAGCCGCATTACGACTTTCTGATTGCGGCCGAGTAGGTGGCCGCCGCCAAGACCGCTGCCAAGCCCGCGCCGGCGCCGGTTGGCCCGCTGCTCGATCGGCCGCTGCGGGCGGCAACGAACATCGTCCCCAAGCAGATGGCCGGTCATCTGGACCGCCTGGGACTGAAGACCGTGCGCGATCTGCTTTTCCATTTTCCGCGGCGCTACGACGACTTCAGCCGTCTGTTGACCCTTGGTGAGCTGCGCCAGGGCGCGCCGGAAGGGCCGGTCAGTGCCGTCGTCGAGATCACGGAACTGCGGGTCGACCCCGGTTTTCGGCGGCGTGTCCAGAGAACGACCGCGCGTCTCAGGGACGCGACGGGCGAAGGTGAAGCGGTGTGGTTCGGACGGCGTTACATCGAGCGAAGGCTCGCCGCGGGTGATGTCGTGGCCCTCGCGGGCAAGGTCGAGCTGAAGGGTTGGGTGCCGCGCTTTGCCAATCCAGAGTTTGGTCCTGCTGGCGACGACGCGCTCCACGCTGGCCGGATCGTGCCCGTCTACCGCCTGACCAGGGGCGTGACCGCACAGTCTCTGCGCAATCGCATCCGTATCGCGCTGACCGAAGCGTTGCCTGATCAGCCGGAATACCTGCCCGAAAGGTTGCGGCGCGAGATCGACCCGGCGCTCCCCGCCATCGGCGACGCGGTCGAGTGGCTGCACTTCCCGCCCGACTTCGAGAAGCTCGACAGCGCGCTTGGCCGGCTGGCGCTCGATGAGTTGCTGGCGCTCCAAATCGGCATGGTCGCGCGCCGACGGCGGCGCGCCACCGAGCAGGGCCAGCCAATCGCCGTGAGCGACGAGCGTTACGCGACCGATATCGGCGCCATTGAGGCCGTGATTGGCCAACAGGTTGCGCGTCGCAGGGGCGTGGACCGCGTCGAGCTGCACCTCACCCCCGATCAAGCCGCCGCACTGGCCGACGTCCGTCAGGATCTCGAATCTGAGCGCCCGATGATGCGCCTGCTGCAGGGCGACGTCGGCTCGGGCAAGACCGCGGTGGCCGCGCTCGCGCTCGCCTTCGCGGCCGACGCTGGTCACCAGGGCGCGCTGCTCGCGCCAACAGACCTGCTCGCCCGGCAGCATCAGCAAACGCTGCAGCGCCTGCTCGAACCACTCGGCCACGACGTGACGCTGCTTACCGGCACGCTGCCCGCGGCCCAACGCCGCGAGGCTGTCGAATTGCTGGGCGCGCCGGTGCTGGCGGGAACCACCGGGAGGTCACGCGGCCTGGTAGTCGTTGGCACGCATGCCCTGGTCCAGGATGCGGTCGCATTCAACGATCTGCGTCTGGCAGTTGTCGATGAGCAACACCGCTTCGGCGTCGCTGAACGCGCGGCGCTGACCGACAAGGGCCACGCCCCGCATGTGCTGCTCATGACCGCGACGCCGATCCCGCGCACCCTGGGCCAGATCGTTCACGCCGATCTCGACGTGTCCGACCTGAGGACACCGCCGGAGGGCCGACAGCGCATTCTCACCGGCATCCGCAGCACGAGCCAGCTGATCTGGCGCAACGAGGAGAAGACGGACCCGGGCGCATTGCCGCTGCTCGTCCGCGAGATTGCGGCCGGACATCGCGCCTTCGTCGTGGTGCCGCTCGTCGAGGACGATCCCGACGCCGCACGATCGGTGGAACAGGGGCGCAGCCTGGTTTTGGACAACTGGCATGAGGCTGCGGCGGTTGCCGGTCTCGAGGTCGGGTCACCCCTCATTGAGATCGTCCACGGCCAGATGAAGGCGAGCGAACGCGACGAGCGCATGGAGCGCTTCCGCGCCGGCGTCGCCCAGATCGTTGTCGGTACGACAGTCCTGGAGGTCGGCGTCGACGTCCCCGAGGCGACGGTGATGCTGGTGCTCGACGCCGATCGGTTTGGACTGGCGCAGCTCCACCAGCTGCGCGGCCGCGTTGGTCGGGGAGAGGCCCAGTCCTATTGCGTCCTGGTGAGCGAGCGCTACCCCGCCGATCCCGACAACCCGGCAACTGACGAGGAAGCCACGGTGGCCGCCCGACTCGGCGCACTGGTGGCCACTAATGACGGTTTTGCCCTGGCTGAGATGGACCTCGAGCAACGCCGTGAAGGCAAGTTGCTCGGGCTGTCGCAGAGCGGCCTGCCGCCGTTGCGCGTCGCTTCCCTGAGTCGCGCTGAGCATCGCCAGCTGTCGGCGCGGGCGCGCGAGTTGGCCGAGCAGCTGCTCGACGAGCAGGGCCGCTTGCCGCCCGAATATGCGTCGCTCGAACACGAGGTCAGCAACGGTTGGTTGAAGCGCGTCGGCGCCGGCGAAGTGCTGACCCAGGACGTCGATGCCTGAGGCTGGGCGAGTCATCGGCGGCAGCGCCCGTGGCGTCCGCCTCGAAGGACCGCGCAGCGCAGCCACCCGGCCGCTGACGGACCGCGTCAAGGAATCGCTTTTCGGCGCGCTCGAGGCTGACGGTGCGCTGGACGGGCCGTTCCTCGACCTGTTCGCGGGTACGGGCGCGGGCGGGCTCGAGGCGCTCAGCCGCGGCGCTACGAGCGCGACGTTCGTCGAACACGACGGCGCCAATTGCGACTTGATCGGCTCCAACCTTGGCCGTGCCCACCTCGAGCACGGCCGCGTCGTGCGCGCCGATGTCGTCGCCTATCTGCGCAATGAGCGCACGGTCACGGACGGCCCATTCCAGGCGGCGCTGCTCGATCCGCCATACGAGGACCCGATCATGACCAACGCCCTGGAGCTGCTCGGTGACCCGGCGCGCGACTGGCTCGTGCCCGGCGCGACGGTGGCCGTCAAGCATTTCTGGCGCGACGAACCAGCTGACGAGGTGGGTCTCCTTGCCAAGGGGCGCGTCAAGCGCTTCGGCGAGACCGCGCTCACCTTCTACACTCGCAAGCGACGGTTGGACCAAGGCGGCACCCCGTGAGCGGAGGGGAACAATTCCGGCGATGACCACGGCGCTCTACCCGGGCTCGTTCGACCCCATCACGTTGGGCCATCTTGACGTGATCAAACGCGCGACCGGCGTCTTCGACAAGCTTGTCGTCGGCGTCCTCGTGAACCCCAGGAAGTCACCCATGCTCGACCTCGATGACCGCATTGCGGCTATCAAACAGGCGCTGACGGACGAGATGGGTGAGGTCGCGCAGAAAGTCGACGTGGCTGGCTTCGACGGTCTCACCGTGGATTACTGCGGGAAGATCGGTGCCCGGTTCATCGTGCGCGGTTTGCGCGCCGTAAGCGACTTCGAATCGGAGCTCCAGATGGCTCATACGAACCGCAAGTTGGCGCCCGACATCGACACGATCTTCTTCATGACCGCGCTCGAGCATGCATACCTCAGTTCCAGCCTTGTCAAGGAGATTGCCGCGTTCGGTGGTGACGTGAGCCGCTTCGTGCCCGCCGCCACAGTCCGCCGACTGAGGCGATAGCCCGTACAATTCCACGTCGAAGCGCGCGTCTCGACGCTGCGCTCGACTCAGGGCTCGGCGCAATCTACGGGGACACTCCGATCGACATCGTCTTTCTCATCGAACAGTTGGAGCGGCTGATCTCGAGCGGCCGCAATATGCCGCTCACCAGCAACGTGATCATCGACCAGGCGAGAGCGCTCGACCTGCTCGATCAATTGCGCGTTGCTGTGCCGGAGGAGATCCGTGCCGCCAAACGTATCAACGAGGAAACGGATCGCATCGTCGAGCGCGCCCAGGAAGAGAGCGAGCGCATCCTCGCCCGCGCCCAGGAGCAGGCCGCGTTCCTCATCGAAGAGCGCGAGCTGACGCGCGCCGCTGACATCCGTTCGGCCGAGATCATCGGCGACGGCCAGCGCGAAGCGGATGAGATTCGGCGCGGCGCTGACGAATATGCACAAAGCGTGCTCGTCAAGCTCGAAGGTGAGTGCATTCGCGCTTTGCAGAGCATCAAGCGCGGCCTGGCGCTCCTCGATGAGCGTCACGGCGACGACGAGTACAACGATGGCGCTCAGCCTGAGGCGCTGGCGCAGCCTGTCGGTTCAGGCACTGCCGAGGACACCCATGCTCAGCTATAACGTCGCGACGCTGCTGCGTTCGGCGCCGGGCACGGAGCAGCGCTTCGCGATCGGACCGACCGACTTCGACCTGTACGAGGATCTTCGGCTCGCCGCGCCAATCGCCGGCGAGGTGCGCCTGTCGCACACTGGGCGGAGCATCCTCGCGCGCGCCAGTCTGCAAACCGCGATCGAGGCGAGCTGCAGCCGCTGCCTGAAGCAAATCGTCGCGCCGATCTCGGTCGAGATCGAGGAAGAGGCGCTGCCCTCGATCGATATCGATACCGGTCAGCCTGTTGTTGGCGACCAGGAGCCTGATGCGCTCCGGCTCGACGACCATCATGAGCTCGATCTGGACGAGCCAATCCGCGAGGCGATCAGCCTTGCCCAGCCGATTGCGCTACTCTGCCGGCCCGACTGCCGCGGCCTCTGTCCCGCGTGCGGCGTCGATCTCAACAATGTCACCGATCACGGCCATGCCGACGATGCGATCGACCCACGACTGGCCGCGCTCGCTGACTGGACCGACACAAACAAAGTCAACTAACGACTCAAGGAGTAGACCAAAATGGGAGTTCCGAAGCGACGCGTATCGCACGCGCGCCAGGGCGATCGCCGAGCGCATCACGCCCTTACGACGGCGCAGCTCGAGGAGTGTCCGCACTGCCACCAGCAGAAGCGCGCCCACCACGCGTGCGAGAACTGCGGCTGGTACAACGGCCGCGAGGCAGTGCGCATCAAGCCCAAGACCAAGCCTGAGGCGGCGTCCTAAGACGGACCAACCTTGTCTGCGGCTCGTCGTTCAGAGAGCAGCTAAAAGTGGACCTTGACGTTCTGCGCGCCGACCTGGAGCACGGGCACGGGCGCGTTCGCGTAGCCGTTGACGCGATGGGTGGCGATCACGCGCCCGAAGAGGTCGTTGCCGGCAGCCTCGATTGGGCACGTCTCAATCCCCAGACTGACGTCATCCTTGTCGGCGACGAAGCCCAGATCACGCCATTCATCACCGGTGAGCGGCCCGCCAACGTCAGCATCGTCCAGGCTTCTCAGTCTGTAACGATGGACGAGCATCCCGCCGCCGCCGTGCGCAGCAAGCGTGACGCGAGCATCAACGTGTGCATGCGCCTTGTTAAGGACGGCAAGGCCGATGCCGTGGTCACAGCCGGCCATACTGGCGCCGGTGTCGCGTCGGCCATCCTTTTCCTGGGACGGCTCAAAGGCGTTGATCGCCCGGCTCTCGCGGTCCAGCTGGTGACCGACAAGGGGCCAATGGTGCTGCTCGATATTGGCGCCACCACCGACTCGACCGGCGTGAACCTCTACCAGTACGCGCACATGGGCACGATCCTCGCTGAGCAGGTGTTCGGCGTGAACCACCCAACGGTCGCGCTGCTGTCGATTGGCGAGGAGGGCGGCAAGGGCGAGCAGCGCGTCCAGGACGCGACTGCCCTGATCAAGGCCAGCCCCCTGAACTTTCTCGGCAACGCCGAAGGCAAGGACCTGCCCCGCCACCCGGCCGACGTCGTGGTGTGCGATGCATCGGTTGGCAATGTCACCATCAAGTTTTTCGAGGGTCTCTCGAGCTTCATCTTTGACCAGCTCCGGACCGAATTCAAACGGTGGCCGCTGGGGCCGCTCGGCTATGCGTTCATGCGCCCCGGCATCGGTCGGATCCGCAAACGCTTCGACTACGAGCGCCTGGGCGGCGCGCCGCTGCTCGGCGTGAAGGGAACCGTGCTGATCACCCACGGTCGCGCGCGGCGGCGAATGATCGGTTTCGCGGTCGAGGTCGGCGCAGCCGCGGCACGGGCGCGGATCCCCGAACGGATCGCCGATGCCCTCGCATGAGGACCAGCGCGAAGCTCGCCGCCTAGCTCTGGGCGCAGTGTTCGAGGCCGACTTCGGCCAGCACACGGCCACGAGCATCCTCGAGCGCAGGATGGCCGATGAGGGCACCGCCGACGAAGCCACTGCCCTGGCGCGCCAGATCGTCACGGCTGTGGTCGACCGGCGCGACCAGATCGATGCTCAAATTGGCGACTTGGCGCCGCGCTATCCGGTCGTCCAGCTCGCCCGAATCGACCGCGCTTTGCTTCGTTCGGCCATGGCTGAACTGCTACACTCGCCCGCGACGCCGCCGTCTGTGGCCATCGCAGAGTGGGTCGAATTAGCACGCACATACAGTGGTGAATCGGCCCGTCGGCTGCTCAACGGAGTGCTCGGGCGAGTCGCCAGGGATCGCCAACAAGAGGAGAGGGAGCACCAGTGACCGCAGAGACATACGAGCGCCTTAAGAAGATCGTCGTCGAGCAGCTTGGTGTCGACGAAGAGCAGGTCACTCCCGAGGCCTCGTTCGTCGATGATCTGAATGCCGACTCGCTCGACCTGGTCGAGTTGATCATGAGCCTCGAGGAGGAGTTCGGTGCCGAGATCTCGGACGAAGACGCCGAGAAGATCCGCACCGTCCAGGACGCCGTCGACTACGTCGAGGACAAGGGCAGCAAGTAACCCGGCCCCGTCAGGTCCCATGGCGCAGGCGCGCCAGCTCGCGGACCGATTAGGGCTCTCTTTCGCCGACTACGCCCTGCTCGAGCAGGCGCTGGTCCACAGCAGCTACGTTCATGAGCAGCCTTCTGTCGGCGCGTCCAACGAACGGCTCGAATTCCTGGGCGATGCGGTTATTTCGCTGATCGTGTCGGAGGCGCTGTGGGAGCGCTACCCCGACGATGACGAAGGCTCGTTGACCACCCGCCGCGCGGCGATCGTTTCGGCGCGCGGTCTGTCGCGCATCGCGCTGCGCCTGGATCTCGGCTCGTACCTGCAGCTCGGTCTGGGTGCAACTTCAGCCGGTGAGCGCTCGCGCAAGTCGGTCCTGGCCGCGACTTTCGAAGCAGTGTGCGGCGCCGTGTACATCGAGCTCGGCCTGGAGCGGACCAAGAGTTGGCTGCGCACAGTGGCCGAGCCGGAGTTGGCCGAGACGAGCCTGCTCGACGAGCTCAAGCCCTCCAAGAGCGTCCTGCAGGAGCGTGCGTACCAGACGACAGGCCGCGCCCCGCACTATCAACTACTCAGCGACGCCGGGCCGCCGCACGCCCGGCACTACGTGGTCGAGGCGCTCGTCGGTGGCCGCGCAATGGGTCGGGGCGAAGGGCGCAGTCGGCGTGACGCGGAGACCGAGGCGGCGCGAGAGGCCCTCGTGGCGCTCGATGCCGAGCGAGCGGCAAAAGAGGAGCCGAGTTGAGCCGCGCCCGCCTGACCGCACTGCGCCTGGTCGGCTTCAAGTCGTTCGCCGAGAAGACAACGGTCGAGTTCGGTCCCGGAATCAGCGCCGTCGTAGGGCCGAACGGTTCGGGTAAGAGCAACCTGGCTGACGCGCTGCGCTGGACTCTGGGCGAGCAGGGCCGCTCACTGCGGACGCGCCGCTCGGAGGACGTGATTTTCGCCGGCTCGTCAGCGCGGCGGGCAATCGGCATGGCCGACGTGACGCTGGTCATCGACAACTCCGACCGCCTGCTGCCAGTTGAATTCGGTGAGGTCGAGATCGGTCGGCGCCTGTATCGGTCGGGCGAAAACGAATACCTGCTCAACCGTCAGCGCATCCGCCTCAAGGACCTGTCCGAGCTCCTCGACGCAGGCAACCTGGCCGACAACGCGTTCCTGTTCATCGGCCAGGGCATGGTCGACCAAGCTTTGGCCTTGAGGCCTGAGGAACGACGGCCGTTGTTCGAAGAAGCGGCTGGTGTGCGCCGCCACGAACGACGCCGGCGCCAGGCCGAGAGCGAGCTTACGGAGGCGGAATCGAACCTCGAGCGTCTGCGTGACCTATTGGCGGAGCTGCGTCCCCAGGCGAAGCGCCTCGCAGCCCAGGCAGAGCAACTCCAGGCACGCCGCTCGGCTGGGGCTGACCTCGCTGAGGCGCTCCTCGATGCCGCCCGTGCGCGTTGGCTGACGCTGTCGCTCGCTGCGACCAAAGAGGGCAGGGAGCTCGAGCGGGCACGTGCTGCCGCCGACGCCGCGATGGCCGAGCTGAAAGCGGCGGAAACAGATGCGACGCGCTTCACGACCGATATTTCGCGCCGTGCCGAGGCTGAACAGAGGCTGCGCAGCGAGCTGGATAAGCAGCGCGAGCAGCTGACCGCGCTGCGCGTCGACCAGGCGCGGCTCGAGACCGAGACCGCCGCCCAGGCACGCGACGTAGAGCGGCTCGGGGCCGAACAGAAGGCGGCGGAAGGCCGGCGCACCGTGGCGCTCAACAGCCTCAGCCAGCCGCCTGCCGAGGCCGATCAAGCCGTGGCAACCGAGCTCGAGTACGTTGAGCGCCAGCTGGCCGAGATCGAGCGGACCGCCGGCTCAGACGCGGCGAGCGGCGCAACTGGCGCCGACGTGGCCGCCCGCCGCCGCGAACTGGAAGGACACGAACGCCACCTGGCGCCGCTGGAGACCCAACTCGCTGCCGAGCGCAGCCGCGCTCATGAGGTCGACGTCCGGCGCGTCGCCGCGCTCCATGAAGTCGCGCAGGCGGAACGCGGCCTGGCGACTGCCACGACCGACGAGAAAGCTGCGGCCGCGGGGGTGGTCGCTGCGCGTACGGCTGCCGATGCTGCTTTGACCACGCGGACCGATGCCCAGGAGCGTCTCGCCCAGGCGGAGGCAGACGCCGCGGCGGCGCGCGGGCGCCTGGCGGCGCTGGACGCCGCCTTGTCTGCGCTGACCGATGAAGGTCTTGCCCGCGCGGCTCGGGCGCGTGGCGCCGCGCTTGTCGCTGAGGGCCTTGAGATCGAGCCGCGCTTCCGCTCCGCAGTTTCAGCGGCCCTGGGATCAGCGGCGAGCGCGTTCCTCGTCGATGAGGCGGCGGTCACTGCCCTGGCCGCGCGACGCGGGTCAGTTGCCCTGTCAGGCGCCTCGGCGAAACCAACCGCAGCCGCCGCGCTTGCGGCGATCGTCGATAGCGCCACGGCGGCCGGCGGCGGGCGCCTCGGCGACGCAATCCGGCGCGATCCTCAGGCGCACGTCACCCGCCTCATCGAGCGCGTGGTGTGGTTGCCCGATCTTGGCGCCGCACTCGGCATCCGTACCGCCCTGCCGCAAGGTTGGCGCGCGGTCACGCTCGCGGGCGAGATCGTGGCTGATGACGGCATCGTTCAGCTTGCTGCTGGTGAGTCGGTCCTGGAGCAGCGCGCGCAGCGCGACGCCCTTGAGAAGGACCTGGGCGACCTCGAGGGAACGCTCAACGATCAGCGCGACGCGGCCAGGGCTGCCGCGGACAGGGCCGCCGCCTCTTCGAACGAGGCCGTCGCCGCGAATACGCGCCATGAGACCACACGGCGCCAACTCCGTTCAGCGGAGGAAATCGAACGCCTGGCCCAGCGCCGCGTCGAGCAACTGGTCAGGGAGGCGACCTGGCAGCAGTCGCAACTCGAGCGCCACGAGGCCGACGCCACCGCGCTGCGCGACCTGGTCGGGCGCATATCGGCTGATCTGGCGGCGCTGGAAGAGCACGCGCCAAAGGCAACCGGCTCGACGTCGAGCGATAGCGTCAAGCGTCAGGCAGAGCTGCGCCAACGCGCGTCGGAACTCCGCCGCCAGGCCGCGACCCATGCTGCCGCGACGACTAACGCGCTCGACGCTCGCCGCCGCGCTGAGGTGACCTTGGCGATCGACGAGGCGCGGCTGGGCGACCTTGCGGCCGAGACGCAGCGCACCACGCTGCGCGACGCCGAGCTCAGCGATCGCCGCGCTCAACTCGAGGCAAAGCTCGCGCTGGCGGCCAAGGCCGACGCCCAAGCGGCGGCCAATCTCGAAGCGGCGTACGCCGGCGGCGCCGAACAGCGTGCCAATCTCGCTGCGGCGGAAACCCGCGCCACCCAGGCTCGCGAAGCTCTGCGCGAACACGAGAACCGCAGCCGGGCTTCCGAAGTCCGCGCCCTTGAGACGCGGCTACTGCTCGACCAGGGGCGCGAGGGTCTCCTGGTGGAGCTGGCGGCAATTGGTGACGACGGCTTCGCTGCCCTGACTCGGGCCGCCGGCGATGAGCCGCCGACCGAAGGACACGATGCTGATCCGGCCCAGATGGAGGAGCTCCTCACCCGGACTCTCGAACGCTGGTCAGCCGATAAGTCGGCAGCCGAACCACTGTCGTCGGGCAAGCTGGCCAGTCTGCGCCGGCGCTTTCACGAACTGGGCGCCGGCAATCCATTCGCGGTCGAGGAATATGCCGAGCTGAAAGAGCGCCTGGATGGCCTCGAGGCCCAACGGATAGATGTTGAGGTGGCGATCGCGTCCACGCGTGAGCTCATCGCATCGCTTGGTGCGCTGATAAATGACCAATTCCGGACCACGTTCGCTGCCTTGGAGGACGCATTCGCGCGGCGCTTCCACGAGCTGTTCGGAGGTGGCGAGGCGCAACTATCGCTGACCGCACCCGACGACCTGTCGACGACAGGCATCGACATCCACGCCCGTCCGCCGGGCAAGAAACGCCAGCCGCTCTCGATGTTGTCGGGCGGAGAGCGCGCGCTGACGGCCGTCAGCCTGCTATTGGCGATGCTCGAGGTGCGCCCGGTGCCCTTCTGTGTCCTGGACGAGGTCGACGCTGCGCTCGACGAGGCCAACGTCGGCCGCTTCTCGCGTGCCCTGCGCGGGCTCTCCGACCAGACGCAGTTCATCGTCATCACCCACAACCGCGGCACGATCGAAGGCGCCGACGCGCTCTACGGC
>JBDTVN010000021.1:0-15795 GCA_040007155.1 Chloroflexota bacterium | reverse complement strand
CGACGCGCGGGTTCAGCAGAGTGCCGAACGCCGCGTAGTGGAACGAGCGCAGCATTCCGGCGACGTCGGCCAGCGCTGAGCGCTTGTGGCGTCGCTCGCTCAACGGCCGGCCGGGCTCGCCTTCGAAATCAATGATCACCACGTCGCGCCCCGTCCAGAGGACCTGGCCCAGGTGATAGTCACCGTGCGTTCGGATGCGGACGGCACCATTTCGACGCTGCGTCAAATCGCGCACGCGATTGCCCAACTCCCCGGATAGACCGAGCGCACGCTCCGCCGCGGGCCGTGCCTCATCGGGTAGGCCGGCCAGCTTGAGCTTCAGCAGTGCCAGCGTGGCGCTCTGCTGGTTGCGCATGGTCTGCAAAATGCCGCGCTGGTAGAGGGCGCTGAATGGCTCAGCGGCGAATGCCGGATCGGCGCTGCCGGACAAGGCGCGGTGCATCTGCGCCGTCCGCTCACCCAGCAGCCGGGCGACGTTGAGATAGTCCCCGGTGAGCTCGACGAGGGTGGGCGACGGGGGCTGATCGACGGACCGGAGCATGTCGGCAACAGTCGTGCCGGGCAAGTCGACTGGGCCGGCTACGGAACCGCCGTCGATCGCCGCAGCGCGGTCGTAATAGGCGCTGACTGCGTCGAGCGTGAACTGCCACGCGTCGCCCTCGTTGGCGACGTACTGCTGGAGCACGCCCAGTGCCGCCGGTTCACGGCCGCCGCCGTACATCAGCCACCCGCCGAGTGTCGGGGTGTGTTCGAAGCCAGCATCGGTCAGGGCCTGGCCAATCTCGATCTCCGGGTTCGCGCCAGGCTCCAAACGGCGGAACAGCTTCAGGATGAGCCGGTCGCCAAACACGACCGACGTGTTGCTTTGCTCGGCCCGGCTGACGTTGGGCGTGAGGGCGGCCGCCCGTCCGCCCTGGAGCCCGCGCAACGCGCGCGTCGGGGACGCGGTCAGGTCACCCCGTTTGCCGGAGATACGCCGCCGCCCACCGACGCTTTCGAGCAGTGCGGTCGCGAAGGCCGGCTCATACAGCGCATCAAAAAGCGTCCAGGCGGAGCCTGACTCCCCTTCGGGCGTGACCGTGGCCACGATCGCTTGAGGGATCGCCGCCAAAGTGGCTTCCACCCGCTCTGCGCGAGCCAGCGCGAGCGGCAGCACGTAAGCCTCAGGCTCGCCATTGGTGAACTCCACGTCAAAAATGGCGAGGCGCGCCTGGCACTCCACGTCATCGGCGAAGGGCACTCGTATCGCATCGCGCAACGACACCGACTTGATGCTCCGTGCCTTCGATCGGAACCAGCGTCGCGCGCGCAGGTAGCCCGGCAAGATGGTGCTGAGCGCCCGTCCGTTGACTGCCAGCAGGCGGTCCAAGTCGGCCGGTCCGTCAAGGGTCGGGGCCTTCGCCTCGAGCGACGTGACTTCAACTCCGCGCCCCGATGGGTCCGCTTCCATTGAGAACCAGATGAACGAGTGCGGTCCCAGCGTCAGGAACAGCGGCCGATCGTCGACGCGCGGGAACTCCACGCGGCCCATCATCTCGACCGGCACGAGACCGCGATATGCGGAAAGGTCCAGGTCGGCGTGTTGAACGAAGCGAGACATGTTGGCGACCACGAGGATCTTGTCGTCACCCAACTCGCGCACCAGAGCGACGATGCGCCGGTTCTCCGGCGTCAGGAAAGTCAGGGATCCGCGGCCGAACGCCGGGTATTGCTTGCGCAGCGCGATGAGCCGCTTCATCCACCACAGGAGCGAGCTCGGATTGGCCTGCTGGGCCTCGACGTTGATGGCCTCGTAGCTGTACTCGGGATCAGTGATGACCGGCAGGAACAGGCGCTGCCGATTGGCTTCGCTGAAGCCGGCGTTGCGGTCGGCGCTCCACTGCATCGGGGTGCGTACGCCGTTACGGTCGCCCAGGTAGACGTTGTCGCCCATGCCGATCTCGTCGCCGTAGTACATGACCGGCGTGCCCGGCAGCGCGAACAGCAGACCGTTGAGCAATTCGATGCGGCGGCGGTTGTTGCCGAGCAGCGGTGCGAGGCGGCGGCGGATGCCCAGGTTGATGCGCATCTGGGGATCGGCCGCGTAGGCCCGGTACATGTAGTCGCGCTCTTCGTCCGTGACCATCTCGAGCGTCAGCTCGTCGTGATTGCGCAAGAACAGCGCCCATTGCGCGTTGTCGGGGATCGGCGGCGTCTGGTCGAGGATGTCGTACAGCGGGAAGCGGTCTTCCTGGCGGAGGGACATGTACAGCCGTGGCATCACCGGGAAGTGGAAGCACATGTGGCATTCGTCGCCCTGGCCGAAGTAGGCGACCGCGTCTTCGGGCCACTGGTTCGCCTCGGCCAGCAGCATCTTGTCCTGGTGGTTGGCGTCGACGTGGGCGCGCAGCTCTTTCAGGAACGCGTGCGTCTCGGGCAGGTTCTCGCCGTTGGTGCCGTCGCGTTCGTACAGGTATGGGATCGCGTCGAGGCGCAGGCCATCGACGCCCAGGTCCAGCCAGAAGTCGAGGGCCTTCGTGATCTCGGCTCGGACGCGCGGGTTGTCGAAGTTGAGGTCTGGCTGGTGGTGGTAGAAGCGATGCCAGTAATAGGCGTTCGCTTCGGCGTCGAATGTCCAGTTCGATTGCTCGAAGTCCTTGAAGATGATGCGCACGTCGGGGTAGCGATCGGGCGTGTCGCTCCACACGTAGAAGTCGCGCGCGGCGCTGCCCGCAGGAGCACGGCGTGCGCGCTGGAACCAGGGATGCTGGTCGCTCGTGTGGTTGCACACGAGCTCAGTGATGACTTTCAGGCCGCGCGCGTGCGCCTCACGGATGAACGTCTTGACGTCTTTGAGGGTCCCGTAAGCGGGATTGACCGCGGTGTAGTCGGCGATGTCGTAGCCGTCGTCGCGGCCGGGCGACGGGTAGAAGGGCAGTAGCCAGAGCGCAGTGACGCCCAGGTCGGCCAGATAATCCAGGCGCGAAGTCAGGCCCGGAAAGTCACCGACGCCATCGCCATTCGAGTCGGCAAACGAGCGCACATGCAGCTCGTAGATGACGGCGTCCTTGTACCACTGGGGATCGCCGCTCACGGTCGCCTCAGCCACAGCAAGTGCGCGGCGCGGACCTCCGGATCGAGCGAGACCCAGTTGCGCGAACCGCGCCAGGTGTACGTGGCGCCATCAAGGAGATCGACCACCACGAAGGGAGCGTCGGCAGGCAGCCCGAGCGCGTTGAGGTCCAATTCGAGACTGGCCGCACGTGTCGCGTGGTAGTCCATGTTTACGACGGCGAGGATCACGTCAGACCCGTCAGCCGTCGACTTCGAGTAGGCGAGCAGCCAATCGCTGTTGACGTCGTGGAAGTAGAGCCGCTCGTTCGATTGGAGGGCCGGATGGTCTCGTCGCGCGCCATTGAGCGTGGCGATCAATGGCGCCAGTGAGTCGGCGCGCGCCAGATCCCAGGTCCGCTGCTGGTACTTCTCGGAGTCGAGATACTCCTCCGAGTTCGGCGCGACCGGCATCGCGTCCATCAACTCATACGCCGGGCCGTAGATGCCGTAGTTGGACGACAGCGTCGCGGCCAGGATGACGCGCGCCATGAACGCCGCGCGGCCGCCCTGTTGCAGGTCGGCGTGCAGGATGTCCGGCGTGTTCGGCCAGAAGTTGGGCCTGAAGAAGTCGGTCACCGGCGGTTTGGTGATCTCCTCGAGGTAGGTCCGCATCTCGGCCGGCGTGTTGCGCCATGTGAAGTACGTGTAGGACTGCGAGAAGCCGGCCTTGGCCAGCCGATACATCGGCTTGGGCCGCGTGAAAGCCTCGGCCAGGAAGATGGTTTCCGGATGGTCGCGCTTGATGTCAGCGATGCACCACTCCCAGAACGCGAACGGCTTCGTGTGCGGGTTGTCGACGCGGAACGTGGTCACGCCGTGGCCGATCCAGAACCGGAAGACATCGTTGAGCCCCTGCCACAGCCCGCGCCAATCAACGCTCTCGAAGTCGAATGGGTAGATGTCCTGGTATTTCTTCGGTGGGTTCTCGGCGTACTGAATGGTCCCATCGGGGCGCTGCTTGAACCACTGCGGGTGTTCGCTGACCCACGGGTGGTCGGGCGAAGCCTGGAAGGCGATGTCGAGCGCGATCTCCATGTCCCGTGCCCGGGCAGCAGCGACGAGTGCGTCGAAGTCGTCGAGCGTGCCCAGTTCGGGGTTGACCGCGGTGTGTCCGCCGGCCTCTGAGCCGATTGCCCAGGGCACGCCAGGATCAGCCGGTTTCGTCGACGGTTGGTTGTTCGGACCTTTGCGGAACTGCCGACCGATGGGATGGATCGGGGGCAGGTAGAGCACGTTGAAGCCCAGCCCGCTGACGTAGTCGAGCCGCGTCATTACATCGCGCAGTGTGCCGTGACGTTTGGGGTCCGGCGAAGCCGACCGGGGGAACAACTCGTACCAGGCGGAGAAGCCGGCGCGCACCGGATCGACCGTGACCGCATATGTGGCGCTGATCGTCCGAAGATCGCGGATGTCTTCTTGTGTGCGAGCCAGCAGTCGTTCGCCGATCTGACGGTCGATCGTGACGTCCTGGCCCGCGTCGATGCGCTTTTCGAGATCATGCTGCCAGGTCGCGTAATGGTCGACCCAGGCGTGGACGGCAAATTCATATTTGCCCACGCTGGGTACGTTTAACGTCGCGCCCCACCGGTCGTTGCCGAGCGGGGCGAGCCGTGCCATGTCCTGCTCGTGCCACTCAGCGTCTATGGGGCCGCGCCACTCGAGCACGGCACGCACCTCGTCGTGGCCATCAGCGAAGACGTCTGCTTCGACGTCGACGGATTCGCCAGCGAGCCGCTTCACCGGGAAGCGGCCGTCGTCGACGCGTGGAGTGATGTTCTCGATGACGGCCCGGCGACGTCCGTCGAGCGGTAGATCGACGCTCACTCGGGTGTGAACTTCGTCGACTTGGTGGGCTTCGCGGTGGAGGCCGGGAATGGTTTCTCCGAAGGCGCCGAGGTCGGCTGCTTCGCCGCGATCGGCGCCTTCGCCGTGCTTGCCGCCTTCGTCGCGGCTTGCGCCTTGGCCGCAGTCGTTGTCATTGGCGTCTTGGCAGATTTGGACGCCTTAGTCGGCGCGGGGCGACCCGGCATCGACATGTCGCGCTTGTTAGTGGAGCGACCACCGCGCGGCACAGCACGGGGCGGCCGAGTCGAGGTCCAATTGGGCGGGTCGGCAAACTCTTTGGTCAGATCGTCGAGGCGATAACCCGACTTTTGTGCCGCTGAGATCAGATCGGCCGAGTTCGACAGGCCAAGCACGCTGACGGCTTTTTCGAACGCTTCCTTGTTGAACCAGGTCACGCCGTCCGCATCGTTGACGCCGATCACGCGCCGGAAGCGATCGTCGGCGAGGAGGGCGCTTGGCGTCGTGGCCGGATCGAGTCGCAACGCAATGAGGTCCGCATCGGGCAGGACGCCATCAATGTGCCACTCGTAGATCCAGCGGCCGCGCGCGAGCTCTGGTCGCGCGGTAGCCAGGAATTCGTCGACAGCGCGTGGAGCGCCATCCGCGACTAACCCGGCCGGTGCCGTGCGTCCCACCATCAAGGCCGCAAGTCGCACCGCTGCCGCGGCATCATCTGTGCGCAGCGCGACGTGCAGCGGCGCCATCTCGAGCTCGCGTAGCGCGGCGGCGACGCTGGCCACGCCGCGGCCATCGAGCATGTCGGCCACTCGCTGCCAACGTCCGTCCGGGTCGGCCAGCTCGCGCATCTCTAGGAAGGCCTGCGTCTCATACGCATGGAGCTCGACGTAAAGCCCATCTTGGGCAAGCTCGCTCGCCGACCGGAGGTACTCCAGGCCCGATCGTCCGTCGTGCAGGAGCACGAAGTCGGTCGCCCCGTCAGGCAGACCCAGCGACTCGCGCAGTGACCGCCCAGTGACGGCTGCCGTCTTGATCCACCCGCGCGTTTCAGCGAATTTGTTGTGATAGACGATCAGCGAGCGCTCGCCACCGCGCATGTTCGAGAACGCGAAGACATCCTCGTTCAAGGCGCCGTCAGCGGTGATGAAGTCGTACAGCGCGAAATCGTCGACCTCGGCGAAAAGCCAGCGCCGGTGGAGCAACGGGAAGATCTCGCGCTCGTGGCGCGCCACGAGGTCAGAGTCCACGGATTCATCCAGGTATGCGCGGCGGTACTCCATGCCGTAGCGCTCGGTGTAACCCTCCACCTGGCCGTGGCCGAACATGGGCAGCCCGGGCATGGTCGCCAGCAAGGTTGCGACGCCGAAGTACTTGTCGCCGTCGCCGAACTGGTCAATCGCCGTGCGCTCGTCGGGGTTGTTCATGAAGTTGACGTAGCGCTTCAGGATCTGCGGGTCGAACTCGAGGGTGTTCTTCACCACCGTGCGGTACTCGGCGTTCCTCTCGTCGCGCAGCATGTTCATGAACGCGCTGTTGTAAACGCGGTGCATGCCCAACGTCCGCACGAAGTAGCCCTCCATCAGCCAGAAGGCTTCGGCAAGCAACAGCGTGCTGGGCGCTTCAGCGGCAACGCGGTCGACCACCTCGCGCCAGAACTCGACCGGTATGCGCTCGTCGAACTCGTGCTTCTTGAGTGAGTCTTCAGCGCGCGACGGGATCGCGCCGGCCTCGCCGGGCTCGGGATACCAGAGCCGCTCGATGTGCTTCTTGGCGAGCGTCATCGCGGCGTCGAACCTGATGATCGGGAACTGCCGCGCGACATGGAGGATGGTCTGGATGACCGCCTCGCGCACCTCGGGGTTGAGGTAGTCGAGCTGTGCGGTGTCGTTCCACGGCATCGAGGTGCCGTCGTTGCCGTGATAGATGTAGCGAGCGGGACCGCCCGACCGATCGACCCGCTTGAAGGTCACCGCCGCATCCGAATTGTCGTAGTAGTGGTCCTCGATCTGGATGCCGACGCGGTCGTCCGACGAGAGGTTCGGGCCGTGATAGGTGTAGGCCGGGTACGGCGGCTCGGCGCGCTGGATGAACCACTCGGGACGCTCAATCACCCAGCGCGAGTCGATGCCCATGTGGTTGGGCACCATGTCTGACGCGAGGCGGACGCCGCGCGCCTGGGCGCGATCGTGCAGGTTGCGGTAGGCGGAGTCGCCACCAAGGTCATCGGCGATCCGGTAATCCATCAGCGAGTAGGCACTGGCGACTGCCTCCGGATTGCCGCGCAGCTGCTTGATCTGCTGCGACGCGCGGCTGCGCTCCCACAGACCGATCAACCACAGCCCGGTGAAGCCGCGCGTGGCGATCGCGTCGAGTTCCTCGTCAGGGATCTGATCGAGCCGCCAGATCGGCCGGCCGAACGAGCGCGACAGCTGGTCGAGCCACACATAGGTCGATTTCGCCAGTAGGACGACGCGCGGCATCCAGTCCGAGTCGCGGCTGAAGTGTTCCTCCTCGGTATGCGCGGCCTCGCCAAAGCCGCGCAACGCGGCGCTGTCAGAGTTGGTCGCTCCGCCACCAAACTCCGCGCCGCCGTCGGTCGCATTGAAGCGCATCCACGCGGCGCGCTCGTCCTCGCGCAGCACGTCCAGCCCGATCGTCAGGAAGTCGCCGAAGCGATCGGCCACGAAACCCCAGCGCTGGCCGATCCATTTCAGCTGTTCCGCGAGCGAGCCCGGTGCCTCTAGGGCCGGCTTTTGAAGCAGCGTGATGAGGTCGTCGCCTTCCGGCCCGAAACCCGGTTGCGTCCTGAAATAGTCGCGCAGCCCAGCCATCAGATCGTTGTAGGCGCTGCCATTTGCTAGCGGCGTGTCCTCGAAGAGCTCCTCGTATTGACCGAACGCCTCGTTACCGTTGGCAAGCCAGACCATGAGCAGCTCTTCGAGCGCGATCTGGCGGTTAGGCATGCCGTCGGTCGTGCCGGCCAGGTACTCGGCTGCCGACTGATCGCCGCGGTAAGCCGCCACGGTCGGAAAGCGCTCCGCGAACGCCTCGAGCGCGGTCGCCAGGGACGCCGTGCCCAGTCGCTGGTCCAGGGCGGTCAATGCGCCGGCCATCACCTGTGGGTTGCGCTGGCGGCGATAGAGCTCGACGACGTAATGGGCGATCTCGTCGATGAGGCCCATCGCGTTGATGTCTCCGGCGCGTACTGCGCTGCCCGGCTCAGCCTTCAGGTCGCGCTGAGCATTCATCGCGTGGGCGAACCGCCGCGCGGCGGCGTAATCGGCGAAAACGGCGTTGCCGGACAGCCTGAAAAGCGCTTCGTCGAAGTCGTAGCGCTGCCGCGCGTCGCGCGATACGTGGAATTCGAAGGCCATCTGCCGCAATCCTCGCCCCTCTGGCCGTATCGGTCCACTCATAGTTTGGTGCCTCGCGGCACCGGACCTTCGCGGCATCGCGTGGAGCGCGTTTGCTGCTACCTTCAGTCCGCAAGCGGATGGGAGGGCACCTGCCCTGCAGGGGCCTTCCCGGGAGCGCGCAGCAGCGGCCCGCTGGCCGACTGCGGAGACCGAATATTTGTCCTTATCCAGCTGTTTTCGGGGGTGGGTGTACGAATGTCGACCGTTTCAATGTGGCGCCGCGTGGCCGCTGTCTTTGGACTCGTCGTCGTGATCTTGACGGCCATGCCCAGTGCTGTTGCGGCAAGCGGCTTGAACCTGCAGCTCGTGGCGAGTGGCTACGACTCACCGGTCTTCGTCACCAATGCGGGCGACAGCCGCCTGTTCGTGGTCGAGAAGGTGGGCTACATCAAGATCGTCGGCGGCGGCACTTTCCTGGACATCCACGACCTAGTCTCGACCAACAGCGAACAGGGCCTGCTCGGCCTTGCATTCCACCCCGACTACGCCAGTAATGGCCTCTTGTACGTCTTCTATAACCGCAAGAAGGACGGCAAGTCCGTAGTTGCCGAGTTCAAGCGTTCAACTTCGGATCCGAACAAGGCCAACCGCTCCAGCAGACGCGCCCTCCTGATCATGGGTCAGCCCTACGGCAACCACAACGGGGGCTGGATCGCGTTCAAGGGCAACTACCTGTACATCTCCAAGGGTGACGGCGGCGCCGGCGGCGATCCGGGCAACCGCGCCCAGGACCTGATCCATCATCTGCAGGGCAAGATCCTGCGCATCAATCCGCTTAAGAGCGGTAGCAAGGCCTACACGATTCCGGGCGACAACCCCTTTGTCGGCGTCCCCGGCAAGGACGAGATCTGGTCATACGGCCTGCGCAATCCGTGGCGCTGCTCCTTCGATCCGCTCGACGGGACACTGTTCTGTGGCGACGTCGGCCAGGAGGACTGGGAAGAGATTGACCGCGTCCCAACGGGCCGCGGCGTCAACTTCGGCTGGCGGCTGCTGGAAGGCACGCACTACTACAACTGGTCCGGCCACACCTATGGCGACGTCTGCAGCACCGGCTGCATGACCGAGCCGATCGCCGAATACCCGCACGGACCGGAATGCGCCGTGACCGGCGGCTACGTCGCACGCCGGAGCTTCAGCGCCCCGCTCTATGGCAAGTACATCTTTGGCGACTATTGCTCGGGCAAGGTGTGGGCCATCCCGGCCGACCCGGCCGACTTCATGCCCGGCGACCCGCTCCCAGCGCCACTCGATGACACGACCTACAACATCAGCTCGTTTGGCGTTGACAACGCGGGCTACCTGTACCTGGTCGACCTGGGCGGCGCGATCTACAAGCTGACCGACAGCTAGAAGATTCGCTCCAGGTTCGGGAGCAGGTCCTCGAAACCGAATAGGAACGCTGCACCGATTACCAGGCTGAATACGCCGGCGATGGTCCCGACGACGACGTAGATCTGACGCCGGCCCTGGCTTGCCAGGAAGCCGGACGCGGAGATGATGACGATCGCGGTGTTGCTGATGAGCAGGCCGACGACAAAGGCGAGCATCATCGGGATGCCCAGGCCGATGCTGCCCGCGCCGCCGATGGCCGCGATGAATAGCACCTGGGTTGCGGTCTCCGCGCCGATGCCGTGGATCAGCCCGACGCCGAACGCAGTACGCGGCCCGTACGAGCTCATCTCGAGCGGCTCGACGTGCTGGTGTCCGTGCAGCCATCCTTGGAAGCGACGCCAGCCATAACGAACCCCATCGAACACGAGCATCCAGCGACTGCGCAACCTGAAAGCCTCGCCATGACGGACGTAGTTGTAGAGCGAGATGAAGACCCAGATGCCGAGCAGGAGCAAGGTGAGGCCGACCACCTTGGCCATGATCGGGTCGACCCAGTCGGGCAATTGCGCCCCGACGAGCAGGGCGGCCGCGCCGATGATCACGACGACCGTCGCGTGACCCAGTGCATAGAGCGTGCCCAGGACTACCGGGCCGCGCTCCAGTTGCAGGAAGTTGCGGTGCTTGACCGGCGTGTGCGGCGGATGCGGCTCGTGCTCTTCCGGTTCGGTCTCGTGGGTCGCCATTTCAGCGGCGCCGCCGTGCCCATGTTCATGGCCGTGCGACTGCTCATGCGCCTCTTCGTGCTCGACCTCGGCCGCCTCGGCGGCGCTGGTGGTGCTGGTGATGTCGGTGATGGCCGCGAGGTGGTCCCAGTCGATGCCGTGGCGCAGACCGAGCACGAGTGCGGTCAGGAGTAGCGCGATGGTTCCAGGTTCAACTTCAGGCACTGCGGAATTATTGCGTTGGAATGCGATCCGCGGATGACTGCGCGGCGTAACCTTCGATGAGATGAAGGACGCGGCGCGATCTGGTTGGCTTAGCTGGTTCCTTGCCGGAGTCGCGGCAGGGGCCGTGGCGATCGGCGTCGGCGAGCTCATCGGCGGGCTGCTTGGTGGCACGTCGATCATTGCCGCGATCGGCGCGCTGATCATTTCGCTCCAGCCGCCCGGCGGCAAAGACCTGATGACGCAGCTGTTCGGCACGAACGACAAGGCCGCGCTGGAGATCATGGTCACGATCGGCGGTTTGTTCGTAGGTGGCCTACTGGGCCTCGCGGCTAAACGCGACATGCGGCTCGCCGCGGCGGGCTTCGCGCTCTTTGGCATTGTCGCGTTCGTACTGCTGCTCAACGATCCGCTGAATACGGTGCCGCTCTCTGCGCTCGTCGCCGCCATCGCGGTTGCGGCCGGGTATATGACGCTCAGCTGGCTGACCGGCGCCATCGGGCGGTACGCTGCGATGACGGGCGCCAAAACAGACGCAGGCCGGCGCGGGTTCGTCGCCCTGGCGGCATTGCTGGTGGTCGGTGGCAGCGGGCTGACCGTGCTGGGTCGCGTGCTGGGCGGCCAGGTCGGAGGTACATCCGGCCAACCTGTCGGGCCTATCCCAACGCCCGGTTCAACCGTTGCGCCAGTGGCCGTCGCGGAAGATTTTTCAACCGATCCGGCAGTCGCCGGCCTCTCCCCGATCATCGTCCCCAACGCGGACTTCTACCGCATCGACACGCGCCTCTCGACGCCGCGCATCGACAGTGCAACTTGGAGTCTGCGGATCCACGGCATGGTCAACAAAGAGATCACCCTGACCTACGACCAGCTCAAGGCACGGCCGCTGGTCGAGCGCTATGTCACCATTGCGTGCGTCTCGAACGAGGTCGGCGGCCACCTGGTCGGCAACGCCAGGTGGACCGGCACGTCGCTTGTGGATTTGCTGAACGAGGCAGGCATTCAGTCCGGCGCGACCCAAATTGTCGGCCGCTCCTACGACGGCTGGACGAGCGGATTCCCAACCGATCACCTCGCCGGTGCCGGCAAGGACGCGATGGTGGTCGTCGCGATGAATGGCGACCCACTGCCCGCACAGCACGGCTTCCCGGCACGGCTCATCGTGCCCGGCCTGTTCGGCTATGTCAGCGCAACCAAGTGGCTGACCGAAATCGAGCTGACGACGCTCGAGGCGTTCGACGCATATTGGGTACCGCTTGGCTGGGCCAAGCTCGGCCCAATCCTGACCCAGGCGCGCATCGATCGGCCGGCGTACGGCGCGTTCGTCAAGGTCGGGCAGTATTCGGTCGCGGGCGTGGCCTGGGCGCCGACGCGCGGCGTTTCGAAAGTTGAAGTGCAGCTCGACAACGGCGCGTGGCAGCAGGCCCAGGTGTCGCAGCCGCTATCGAACTATGCGTGGGTCCAATGGCGAGCGACGTTCGACGTTGCCGCGGGGCCGCACACAGTGAGCGTCCGCGCAACCGATGGCACGGGTGCGACCCAACCAGAAACGCCCACTCCGCCGCCGCCCGATGGCGCACGCGGCTGGCACAAGGTGCAGTTCAACGCGGGCTGAGTTCAACGCCGGTTAGGCGGGATCGCGCTCGTAGATAGGCGTCCCTGGTGGGGCGCCAACGTGGGCGCGAATGTACTCAAGTTGCGCGTCGCGTTCGGCCGGCAAACCCATCGCGCGCGTTGGAATCCAGCAGATCGTCAGCCGGCCGCGACGCAACACGATGGTCTGCGGGCTCTCGACGACGTTGTCGGCCTGAGACCAGCTGACATGCGCGTTGCCAGCGACCGTATCGGAGTCGATGCCGCTGTCGCCAACAGTTAACGTCGCCTGCGTCCCAATGATGCGCTTGCCGATCGAGGCCGCCCGCAGGCGATCCATGTAGCGCGTCGCCGACGCAAGGAATAGGAACGCGCCCATCACCAGCAACACGATGCCCAGCGCCGTATCGCCCAGGTAGGCGAGATAGATCCCGTACAGCGCGCCGACTATGCCGGCGCCCATACCGATGGTGTTGAGCGTCCGCTGTGCCACGCGCAGGTAATCGACCATGTCGTCGCGCGTGATCTGAAACGAGTCGGTGAACGGCGGCTCAGTTGACATGTCGTGATGCTAGAGCCGACCGGCGTTGATGATGCGCTGCAGGAACTTCTGCGTCCGCTCTTCGCGCGGTGCGGACAGGAGCTGCGCCGGCGGCCCCTCCTCGAGAATGCGCCCTTCGTCGAGGAAGCAGACGCGGTCGGCGACGTCGCGCGCGAAGTTCATCTCGTGCGTTGCGATGACGAGCGTCATGCCCTCGCGCGCCAGCTCGCGGATGACGTCGAGCACTTCGGCAACCAGCTCTGGATCGAGCGCGGCGGTGATCTCGTCGAGCAGCATCACGCTGGGTCGCATGGCCAGAGCGCGCACGATCGCAGCGCGTTGCTGCTGGCCGCCCGACAACCTATCGGGGTACTCGTTGCGCTTGTCGGCCAGGCCGAACCGGGTCAGGAGCTCCATTGCGCGCGATTCGGCTTCCGCGGCGGGAAGTCGGAGCACTTTGCGCGGCGCCAAGGTCACGTTTTGCAAAACCGACATATGCGGGAAAAGGTTGAACGCCTGGAACACGATGCCCACACTGCGCCGGACCCGATTCACATCTGTGCCGCGCGCGCTGATCTCGTCACCCTCGATCCAGATGCGGCCCGCGTTGATCTCCTCGAGCAGGTTGATGCAGCGCAGCAGTGTCGATTTGCCCGACCCCGACGCGCCGATGAGGCAGACGACCTCGTGCTCGGCCACGGTCAGATCGATGCCGCGCAGGACGTCGAGCGCGCCATACGACTTGTGCAGCCCCTCGACCTTTAGCGCCGCGCCACCTACGTCGGCAGACGCGGTCGCGCTCATCGCACACCTCCGGCCAACTGCCGGCGCCGATCGCGCGCCACGAGCCAGTCGACGAAACGTGTCATCGGGATCGTCATCACGAGAAAGGCCAAGCCGCATGCCAGATAGGGCGTGAAGTTGAATGCGCCGCCGGAATTGATCTGGGTCTGGCGGAAGGCCTCGATCACGCCGATCGACGATACGAGCGCCGTGTCCTTCTGTAACCCGATGAAGTCGTTGAGCAACGGCGGGATCACGCGCCGGACGGCCTGCGGCAGGACGACGTAGCGCAACCCCTGAAAGCGCGACAGTCCCAGCGAGCGCGCAGCGGCTTCCTGCGATGGGTGGACGCTGTCGATGCCAGCTCGATACACCTCGGCCACATAGGCCGACCACGACAGCACGAGTGCGACGAGGCCCAGGACGAACACGTCATTGGTCACGCCTGGCAGCCGAAGGCCGGGCACGCCAAGGCCAATGACATAGATGACGAGGAGGCTCGGCAGGCCGCGCATCACGTCGATGTAGGCGACGGCCATGAGGCGGAGCGGGAAAAAGGCCGGCCCGGGCAGGCTGCGCATGACCGCGAGAACGAGCGCGAAGACGAGGATGAAAACCTCGCCCAACAGGAAGAGCTGGATGTTCTTCCAGAGTGCGCGGACGATCCCCGGTAGCGACGCATTGAAGACTTCGGCCGAAAAGAAGCTGCGCTGAACCGCCGGCCAGCCGGGCGAGCTGACCACGATGAAGCCGATCAGACCGAAGACAAGGACCGTAGAGAGCAGCGCGACTGCCCCGCTGTTTGGTCGACGCCCGAAATCGAGCAGCCGCGAACGGCGGCTGCCCAGCAGCAGTTCGGGCGGGGTCGCGGGCGCGACCCCGCTCATGGCGCTATCCGGAGATCAGCTGCTGCAAGACCGTCGGCGGCTAATTGAAAAAGGGCACGTCCTGGCCCGTGTTGATCCACTCGTCGAGGATGCCCTGGAGCGTCCCGTCGGCCTTGATCTGGGCGAGCGCTTGGTTCACGCAGCTAACGAGTGGGTTGCCCAACTCGAGCACGGCGCCCACCTCGTCGGGCTGTGCCGGCGGCCCGAACTGGCCGACGATCGTGCCTTCTGGATCAGGCGTGTTGAAGTCTTCCAGCTGGGCGTCGCGCATGTAGAAAGCGCTTGAAAGGTCGACGATGATGCCGTCGACCTGACCGTTCTCGAGCGCCAGAAGCGCGGCCGCGTTGTCGTTGAGGACCAGCGGCTCGGCTGTCGGTTGAATGACTTCCTGGATCAACTGGAGGCTGGTCGTGTTGGCAGCTGCTGCGAACGTGTACGCCTTGAGATCGGCCAGGGTCGTCGCACCGGTGATCGAGTCTGGCGTCAGCGCAAGCAGCGACTGGTTCGAGTCGAAGTACGGATCGCTGAAGGTGACCGCCTGGGCGCGGTCCGACCGGATTGAAATTTGGGCCATGTGGAAGTCGAACGGCTTGGGACCCGGCGCGAACGCCTGGTCGAAGACTGGATTGGCAACCCAGTCAACCTTGTCCGCCGTGAATCCCATCGCGGCCGCGATCGCATAGGCGGTTGCACCCTCGAAGCCCATCATCGAGTAGGGCTCCGCGCTGAAGTCGGTGCTGCTCCAGGGCGAGCCGTCAGCCGGCTCGTTGTCGTACTGCTGCGAGGCATCGCCGCCCCACCATGGCGGGTACGCGGGAATGTCTGTGCTGAGCGTCAGCCGACCTGGGTTCTTGAGGTTCGGGCTGGCGCACGCGTCGGCCATCGTGGGCGACGGCGTGGGCGCGGCCGTTGCGGTCGGCGCGGCTGTGGCCGTGGGCGCGGCCGTTGCGGTCGGCGCGACCGTCGGCAGCGCGGTTGGGCCAAAAGTGGGCGCCGTGGTGGGCGTGGCGGCAGGTCCGGCACACGCGGCAATCAACAAAGCAACGCCGCTGATCGCCAGGAAACGAATAGAACTCACCGCTCACTCCTCCTAATGGAGGCGCGAGGATATCCCGAAAGCGGCGGTTAGTGGCTGGTTGAGCCGCTTCTCGAGTGAACGACCGCCGTGATGATCGTGACGATTCCGAAAACGACCAAGCCGATTAGCGCCCAGGGGAATTGCCCGGCTCCAGCCGGAACGGGAGCCGCAACGATCTCGCCGACGCCCAGGGCGATGAGGATCAGGCCCCAGCCGGCGACGATCCACTTGGGCAGGCGCGGCATGAAGATCCAGGTCAAGACCAGGCCGAGCGTCAGCGCGGCGGCGAGCCACAAGACGGTGACGTCGATCTGACGGCGCA
>JBDTVN010000020.1:0-16341 GCA_040007155.1 Chloroflexota bacterium | reverse complement strand
GTACTTGGTGTTGAGCGGGCTCGCGGCGACGATGGCGGCGAAACGATCGTCGGCGATGGGCGACATCTGTGAATCGGGCGCGACCAATCGGGTCGCGGCCAATGGCGTCGGAATGCCGCGCGTCGACAGGACCGTCACGGCGGCCTCGCCGATTCCTAAGGAAGTCAGCAGCTTCTCGACGTCATAAAAGTCGGTCATCGGAAAAGTGCGCGCGGTCTTGCGCAGATTGTCCGCATCCTCGGGGGTGAAGGCACGGAGCGCATGCTGGACGCGGTTGCCGAGCTGCGACAGCACCGACGACGGCACGTCAGTTGGTGACTGAGTGACGAAATAGACGCCCACACCCTTCGAGCGGATGAGTCGCGCGGTGCGCTCGATCTCAGCCATCAATGCCTTCGATGCTTCGTCGAACAACAGGTGTGCCTCGTCAAAGAAGAAGCACAGCTTGGGCTTGGGTAGATCGCCCACCTCGGGCAGCGTCTCGTACAGCTGGGCGAGCATCCACAACATGAATGTCGAGAAGAGCCGCGGCCGATCCATCACATCCGCCAGCTCGAGCAGGCTGACGATGCCCTGCCCATCGGTGGTCGTTCGCAACAGGTCGGCGACATCGAACTCGGGTTCGCCGAAGAAGACGTCAGCGCCCTCCTGCTCGAGGACGACTATCGAACGAAGAAGGACTCCGACCGATGCAGTCGACATGCCGCCGTAGTCGGCCAGCACGCCTTTGGCCTCATCGGATGACAGGTACTTCAACGTCGCGGCGAGATCCTTGAGATCGAGCAGCGGCAGGTTGTTGTCGTCGCAGTACTTGAAGATCAGCGCCAGGATCTCAGTCTGGGTGTCATTGAGATCGAGCACCTTGCCCAGCAGCAGTGGCCCAAAGGAATGGACCGTCGCCCGGACCTGCGCGCCGCGCTTCCCCGAGAGCGACAGGAATTCGACCGGGTGCGCTGACGGCGTGAACGGCAATTCCAAAGACGCCATGCGCGAGGCAATGTTCGGATTGGTTGCATCGCCCGGTGCCGCCATCCCAGTCACGTCGCCCTTGATGTCGGCCACGAAACAGGGCACACCGACTTTGGAAAGCTGTCCGGCGAGCAGCTGCAGCGTCTTGGTCTTACCCGTGCCGGTGGCTCCCGCGATCAGGCCGTGGCGATTCATCATCGCCAGCGCAATCTGGACGTGTGCGCCGTTATACGTCTCGCCGTCGAGCATCGCGCTGCCAAGCATCAGCGTCGGCTGGTCGGTGGTGTAGCCGTCGGCCATCGCTTTTGCGAATGCGTCGTTCATGCGCGGAAGGCTACATGCCGCGTGCGCTAACCTCGGAGGCCAACTCACCCGTCCGAGGAGCTGCACTTGAAGTCCTATTCCACGCCGCCGCAGATGGCGCTCGATCCCGCCAAGACCTACAGCGCAACGATCGACACCAGTGCCGGCACGATGACTGCCGAGCTGTTCGCCAGCGAAGTACCCAAGACCGTGAACAACTTTGTCTTCCTGGCGCGCGACGGCTTCTACAACGACGTGATCTTTCACCGCGTCATCCGCGGTTTCATGATCCAGGGCGGCGACCCCACCGGGACCGGCCGGGGTGGCCCGGGCTACAAATTTGACGATGAGCCAGTCACCCGCCCATACAACCGCGGCATCCTGGCGATGGCCAATGCAGGCCCCAACACCAACGGCAGCCAGTTCTTCGTGATGCACTCCGACTACGGCCTGCCGCCCAACTACACGATCTTCGGCCGCATCACGTCCGGTGAGGATGTGGTCGACAAGATCGCCACCGCGCAGGTGGGCGCGCAGGACCGGCCGACTGAACCGGTGAAGATCAACTCGGTCACCATCTCCGAGGCCTAACCAACGCTCGATCCGACGCAGCGACAGCTGCTCGACGCGGCGCGGCGCGCGGTTCTCGTGACGCTCGCCGCCGATGGCCGGCCGCGCCCGTTACCGATTGCCTATGCATTCCGTGACGACGCTGACGGTCTGACTCTTTTTTCGGCCCTCGACGAGAAACCCAAGTCCGTCGCGGACCCGCACGATCTCGCGCGCGTACGCGATGTAGGTACGCGCCCGCGCGTCGCGGTGCTGGTCGATCGCTGGGACGAGGACTGGGCGCGTCTCGCCTGGGTTCGACTGGAAGGCACCGCGCTGGTGCTGGAACCTCCGACCGATCGGTCGGACGGTGAACATTCGCTGGCGGTGGGCCTGCTGCGAGCTCGTTATCCCCAATATGCGACGCACAACCTCGAGGCACGGCCCGTCATAAGAATCGAAGTTGAACGCGTGAGCGGCTGGTCTGCGTGACGTTCAACCTGGTCGACGCCCTGGCTGTCGTTGTTGTCGCGGTCGCGCTGCTGTTCGGCTGGAAGTCGGGCTTCGTCGTCTAGGCCGACGTTGCCCACGTACACCACGTTGGTTGTCCGGCAACGAGAGATAGGTCGGGACTTGTGCGGTCTGGTGCAGTAGGTCATGCCCCTGAAGTACTAGACGCCGAAGCGCTCCCCGGGGAGACTGGGCCGAGTCGCTTGATTGTTCTCGCAGACGCTGCGAATAGAGAGGTCTGAACCTGTGGGCTCGACGCACCCTGCCGATCTGTTACGGGATAGCCGAGCAACTAATGGGCGCGTAGCTGCCGCCCGATCAGCTCTGATGGACGCAGCGGCAATGGTGTCGGCCGTATTCACGCGCTCGAATCGGATCGAGCCGGAACCGGCCCCGAGCATGGACAACGACCTGTTGGCACGGCGCCTGCGCCTGCCGGGCCACGTGCTCGTCGACGTTTCAATGGCCGAGCATATGCCCACGCCCGCCCCCGCCCGCGGCCGGCGTCGCGCCTCGATGGTCAGCATGCCGATGCGCACCGACCCCGGTGAGAGCGGTTCGCCGACCATGTCGCTCAAGAAATCAGGTTGAGCCTGGAACTCGTCAAAACGCCGTGAAACCGCGGCCGACACCCAGGGCTGCATCGCGCACTAGGACTTGATCAGGCGGCCGCGGCGCGTCAACGCACGCGAGGACAGCGCTGCGACGCCCATTGCTACTAACGCGCGTTCCGCCGCGGGGAGCGGCCGCACGACAGATAGGAATTGCTCAGCGCGCGCGCCATCGACCACGGCCAGTAGCGAGTGGCCCGCGGCGGTGATCTCGAGTTGGCGCTGGCGCCGGTCGGCGACCTCCTCGCGTCGCTCCACGAGGCCGCGCTCCTCGAGCGATGACACGAGCCGTGAAGTGGCCGACGGTGAACGTCCAATCATTTCCGCAAGGTCGGCCACGGTCAGGGTTGCCGTGCCGTCGATCGCATAAAGCGCGGCAAGTTGGGCGAAGCCCAGGCCAAGCTGCGCAAGCTGAGCGGCGAAGCCAACGACGAGGTCGCGCCAAAGCGCGCGGCCCATGGCGATCCGATCGGACAGCTGGCGCGGGTTTTGAATCTGATCGCGCGCGGCGACCACAGCCGGGCTCAGGTCCCGATCGTCGCTGCTCGGCAGGTCAGACATATGTGCATGATTGCACGCAATCGACCGGAGCGTCGCACCTCCCCTGCTACCGTTTGGGCGTCGTGAACTTCGCGTTCGTCTTCCCTGGACAGGGATCCCAGTACGTTGGTATGGGCCAGGCTTTGGCCGATTCTTCGCGTGCCGCGAAGGCAGTGTGGAACATGGCCGATGAAGCCCTGGGCGAGCCGATTACGAACCTCGCCTTCACCGGTCCTGAAGACGCGCTCAACCTGACGGTCAACTCACAGCCGGCGATCCTCGCCTGTTCGATCGCATACCTGCGCGCCCTCGATGAGCGGATTCAAACCGTCCCCGCGCCGACCTTCTTCGCCGGCCACTCGATGGGCCAGTACAGCGCGATGGTCGCGGCCGAAGTCATCTCACTTGCCGACGGCGTAAGACTGGTGCGCGAGCGCGGCAAGCAGATGCAGGCATCGGCCGCGGACGGTGCGATGGCCGCGCTAATCGGCCTCCCCGACGATCAACTCAGCACCCTGGAGGCGGCCGGTCAAGCACTCGGCGTCTTCACTGTCGCCAATCGCAACTCCCCTGGCCAGATCGTGGTCAGCGGCGAGCGCGCAGCGGTCGAAGGTGCCGCGGAAAAAGCGAAGGAACTGGGCGCCAAGCGCGCCATCGTGCTGCCCGTCAGTGTCGCCGCGCACTCGCCGCTCATGAGCACCGCCGCTGACAACATGCGCGACGTTCTCGCGTCCGTCCAATTCCACGACCCGTCAGCGCCACTGCTTGCCAATGCCGACGCGCGACCGCTCACGACCGCGGAAGAATGCCGCGCCGAGTTGGTCGAGCACCTGACCCGCGGCGTCGACTGGATCAAGGCGGTCGAGGTTATGTCCGCGCGGGGAGTCAGCCGTTTCATCGAAGTCGGCCCCGGAAAGGTCCTCACCGGTCTCATCAAACGCATCAGTCCCGAATTGGAAGCCGTCGCCGTCGATGAGCAGTCGGCCACCGACCGATTCGTCATGCCTGAGTTCTTGTAAGGAGCAGCCGCCACCGCCATGGGAATCCGTCGCCCCGACTTCAACCGCCGCGTCGCCGTCACCGGCCTCGGCATCATCAGCCCGATCGGCCAGGACAAGGACGCTGTCTGGGACAGCCTGATCAACGGCAAGACTGGCCTGCACAAGCTCACCCGCTGGGATCCGACGCCATACGAGGCGCAGATCGCGGCCGAGGTGAACGACTTCGACGGCACCAAGTGGATGGACTTCAAGGCCATCCGCCGGACTGACCGCAACGTCGTCCTTGGTGTCGCGGCATCGAAGATGGCTCTGGCCGATTCCGGGCTCGAGATCACCGACGACAACCGCGACGACATCGGCGTCTATTTCGGTTCAGGCGGCGGAGGTCCGTACCTGCTCATGGAGAACCTCGAGAAGTGGCACGCCAGCGGCGCGCGCACCGTCTCGCCATTCTTCATCGCCAACATGCTCCCTGACACCGCGTCGGGCCAGATCGCGATCGAGACCGGCATCCGCGGCTCAAACATGTGCGTCGTCACCGCGTGTTCGACGGGTACGCACAACATCGGTGAGGCGGCGGAAGGAATTCGCCGCGGCGACTTCATTGCCGCGATCGCGGGCGCGACCGAAAACCCGCTGCACGAGATGGTCTATATCGGCTTCTCGAACATGCGCGGCATGGGTAAGCCACGCGAGGGCGAGGCGCTCGAGACCGTGTCGCGGCCTTTCGACAAGACGCGCGACGGTTTTGTGTTGGGCGAAGGCAGTGGCGCGATGGTGCTCGAGGATCTCGAGTACGCCAAGGCGCGCGGCGCGACGGTCTACGCCGAGGTCGTCGGCTACGGCTCAGCGGCCGACGCGTGGGACCTCATCCAACCCGTTGAGCAGGGCGACGGCGCCCGCCGCGCGATGATCCAGGCACTCGACCGCCACGGCGTGCCCGCCGACCAGATCGACCTGATCAACCCGCACGGCACGTCGACGCCGCTGGGCGACCTGCGCGAGGCGCAGGCGATCTGGGCGACATTCGGCGACCACACGCCCGACATCGCGATCTCCGCGACGAAGTCGCTGACCGGCCATCTGATGGGCGCGGCGGGTGCGGTCGAAGGCGTCTTCACCGTCTTGAGCGTCTACAACCAGACGGCGCCGGCGACGGCGAACTACCGCGACGAGGACCCCGAGATCAACCTCGACGTCGTTCATGGCGAGGCGCGCAAGATGGAGATTCGCTACGCGATGAGCGACAACATCGGCTTGGGTGGCCACAACGGCGCGGTCATCTTCAAGCGTTACGAGGGCGACTGAGAGACACGCTCGCGGCTCATGCCGGGCCTACTCGCGGGTCATCCATCTAGGTTTTGATGACGATGAGCAGCCCCAGAGTCATTGACACGGCCGAGGCTCGCCGCATAGCGGTCGCGGCCGCGCTCCTGGCAGCACCAGCCCTCTCGCCCACCACGGACAGCGTCGTCGAGGTCGCGCGCCACTTCGGCGGCATCCAGATCGACCCGACGCGCACCGTCGAGCGCACGCAGCACCTCGTTCTATGGAGCCGTATCCGCGACTACGAGCGCGGGCTCCTCGACCGCGTATTGGCTGAGCGGCGCGCATTTGAATACGCCGCATTCATCGTCACGCCCGACCGACTGCCGGAGTTGCGCCACGACGCCCAGGTCTGGCCGGCTGGCAAGGGCGACTGGCGCCAACGAGCGCGCGATTTCATCAGCGGCAACAGCGCATTCCGCAATTCGATCCTCGACCAGCTGCGTGCCAATGGACCGCTCCAGTCGCGCCAGTTCGACGACAGCAAGGTCAAGGTTGGCTGGGAGTCGACAGGCTGGACGCACGGCAAGAACACGACGCGAATGCTCGAGTTCATGGGAGTCAAGCTCGACATCGTGGTCGCCGGGAGAGTCGGCCAGGAACGGTTGTGGGACCTGCCTGAGCGAGTGATCCCCAGTGACGCGCCGGCTGGAGTCCTGACCCAGGAACAGAACGACGAGGCACGGGTGATGCGCGCGATGCGCCGCTTCGGCGTCGCAACGCAGCAGGAAATCCGGCTGCGCGCCTACGGCCTGTCGATCCCCGGCGCCAAGGCCCTGCTGGCCCGCCTGGTCGCCGACGGCCGACTGACCGCCGTACGACTTGACCTACAAGATGGCGCAGTCGACGCGTACGCACTGCCTGCCGCTGTGGCCGCGCAGCATGAGGCGCCGCGGACCACTTTGCTGTCGCCCTTCGACCCGCTGGTGTACGACCGCGACCGCACCGCGCGGCTGTTTGGCTTTACCTACAAGCTCGAGATGTACAAGCCTGTCGCTGAGCGTGAGTTCGGCCACTTCGTGCTGCCCATCCTGCACGACAACCAGTTGGTCGGGCGGCTCGACTCAGAGCGCGACCGAAAGAGGAACGAGCTCATCGTGCGCAAGCTCCACTGGGAGACGAAGAAGCCGCCCGCACCAAAGGTGCGAGCGGCCGTTGAGCGTGCGGTAGACGAGCTCAAGGAGTTCGTCCGATCGGGTTAGGCGGCTTCGGCCACCCATTTGCGCGGGTCGCCATAGCCGAGGTCGGTGATCCCGGCCGACGCGAATGCGCCGAGCACCAGCGTTCGCCGGAATGCCGCGAAGTTGAGCACGTGGGCGATCATGCCGCCGTACGTGTAGACCTCGACCGGGGTGCAGTGGGCGTCGATGAACGTTTCGTCCAGACGGCCGCCGCCGACTACCTCCCGAATCTCACCCAGGAAGTCGGGGCCAACGGTTGCGAAGCGCTTCTTCATCGATCCGACTGACTCGTGCTCTTCGATGGCAAAGTCGTAGTCCTCGTCGCGGATCACGTTGTTCCACATGTTCATCTGGCCGACAAGCCGCGACAGAAGCCAGCGCAGTGTGGGGCTTTCGTCGACGTCTTCGACCGAAATGTCGATCTGTTGGTCAAGCTGGGCGTCGCTCAAGCGAGTGGCTCGGTCAAGCATCTCACCGACGAGCCAAACATGATGCTCAACCATGCGCGTGATCAGGTCCATGGAAGTTATCTCCGTCTTGGTCGGCAGCCGTAGGCCACCGGGTGGGTGGAAGTGGACGTCGTTGGGAGTCGGCAGCTTTATCTGCCTGGGCGATTGCCGCCATTCGGACGGATTGACGCCGTACGCGCGCCGAAATGCCCGAACGAAGGCCTCATGCGAGGAGTAACCCGCCTCAAGCGCGACATCGAGGATCCCCGTGCGGCTGGTTGCCAGCTGGTATGCCGCCCGTTCGAGCAGCACCCGACGCTGGAACGTTGCCGGCGGTTCACCAGCTGTCGCCCGAATCACCCGGTCAAAGTGCGAGCGAGACAGGAACGCTTGGGCTGCGAACCCGTTGGCCGACACTGCACCGTCACCCAGGTTGCGCGCGATTGCCTCGACGAAACCGGTGAACGTGTCTGTGTCGATCGAACTCGTGACCATGACCTAATCGTGGACTTTCACCGCGTGCTGGGCTTGATCGAATTCGTCATCTTCCCGGTGCCCGGCGCGCCGGTGAGCGCGCCGTCGCGAACTACGACCTGGCCGCGGACGATGGTGGTCACGACCGCGCCGATCGTCGCGCGGCCCTCGAAGGGCGAGAGGTTGTTCAGGCCATGCAGATCGGCCGCGCGAATGGTCGCTTCACGACCGAGATCCACGAGCGTCAGGTCGGCGTCCGCGCCAACCGCGACCTGGCCCTTGCGCGGCCACAGACCCCAGGTCTTCGCCGGCATTTCCGAGGTCGCGTGGACGAGACGCTCGAGCGACAGCCGGCTCTCGTGAACGGCAGTCAGCATGAGTGGCAGCAGCGTCTCAACGCCGGCAAACCCGCTGGGCACGTCCCAGATCGAGGCGCGCATCTTGTCCGCGGCAAGATGTGGCGCGTGATCACTGGCGACGGTGTTGATGCGCCCATCAGCGAGCGCGGCCAGCAAGGCCGACGCGTCAGGCTCGCCGCGAATGGGCGGATTGACCTTGGCCACGCCACCGAATTCGGCGTAGACATTTCGGTCGAGCAACGCGTGGTGGGGCGTGACTTCACAGGTGATATCAACACCCGCGGCGCGCCACGACTCGATCGTGTGCAGGCCAATGGCGCTCGATATGTGACATATGTGGCCGCGCGCGTTGGCTGCCTGGAGCGCCTGGGCAATCTGTTCGATCGCCCGCACTTCAGCCTCGACCGGCCGCGTCTCGAGCTGGGCTATCGCGTCGGTCCGTGTTTCATGCGCCCGTGCGGCTTCGATCAGCGCACGATCCTCGGCGTGGAACGCCACTCGGAGACCGCTCACCCGAGCGTGTTCGAGCGCCCGGAAAAGCTGATCCTCATTGGGACTGGGCAGATCGCCCGTGGTCGGCCCCATGAAGGCCTTCAGCCCGACCAGCAGGTCAGAGCCACACAGCTCACCGACTTTGTCGTCCGACTCTCCGATCAGCCCGAAGATGCCGAAGTCGCAGTAGGCAGCGAGCTCGGCCAGTGCGAGCTTCGCGCGGGCACGCTCGACCGAATCGGTCGGAGGAACTGTGTTGGGCATGTCGAGCACAGTCGTCACGCCACCAAAGACAGCCGCGCGCGTGCCGGTCAGCCACGTCTCCTCGTGCGTCAGGCCGGGTTCGCGGAAATGGACGTGGCCGTCGATCAGGCCGGGCAGCGCCACGAGGCCGGTGCCATCGATCGTCTCAGCCGCGGGAACGAACGGCAGCGGCCCGGGAGCGAGAATGGCCGAAAAGGCGCCGTCGGTAATGAAGATGTTCACCAGGCGCTGCCCGGCTGGGGAAACTAGGGTGACATTGCGGATGAGCAGGTCGACAGCCACGCAGCCAAGTGTGACCGACGCGCGCCGGGCTGACGCGATCCTTGGTTTCTACGGCCCGGATTCGATGATGTGGAAAATCAACCGCGAGGCGGTTCTGCTCGGCGCGGGCCCGGCGGCGCTGCTGCTCCAGGTCGCTCACCCGCTCATCGCGGAGGGCGTGGCTCACCATTCGAGCTTCGAGCAGGACCCCTGGCGGCGCCTGCACGGCACGATCCGGACGACGATGGCCCTGGTGTTCGGCGACGGCATCCACGCTGAGCGCGCCGTCAAGCGGCTCAACTCGATCCACGCCGGGGTGCGCGGCGATGCCATCGATCCGGAGGCGCGCGAAGTCGCAGCGGCCTATCGCGCAATGGACCCGCAGCTGCTCCTGTGGGTGCAGGCCACCCTGATCGTGACCAGCGTCAGCGCGTATCAGCGCTGGGTCGGGCCGCTCAGTGACGAGGAGCGCGAACAGTTCTGGCAGGAGGCACGTGGCGTCGGCACGCGTTTGGGCATCCCGCTGTCACTCAGCCCACAGACATGGCCGGCACTTGAGGCGTACTGGCAAGAGATGCTGGCGGACGATGGGCCCGTGCACGCCACGCCAACCGCGCGTCGTCTGGCGCGACTGATCGTGCGCCCGCCAATCCCGTTCGTGCCCGCCCAGCTCGTTGATTTCGCCGCGCTCCCCGGACTGACGCTCCTCCCGGCGCGACTGCGCGGCGAGTTCGACATCGGCTGGAGCGCCCCAAAACAGGAACTGGCGAACCTACTCAGCATGGCCGTACGCGCTTGGACCGCGATCGTGCCGCGACGACTACGTTCCATGCCTCAGGCCCTGGCCGCCGAGCGGCGCATCCGCCGTGCGACAATTTTGCGACAGCCCTAGGAGTTCTCACAGTGCCCGAAAAGGACCTCGCCCGCCGCGCCGTAGTCACCGGCCTGGGCGCAGTCACGCCGATCGGCAACGATCACCCGACCTTCTGGAACAACCTAGTCAACGGCGTGAGCGGCGTCGGACCGATTACCCGCTTCGACGCGACAAACTTCGACGTGCGCATCGCGGCCGAGGTCAAGGACTTCGACCCCACCCTCGCGATGGACCGCAAGATGGCGCGGCGCATGAGCCGCTTCATCCATTTTGCGATGGCCGTCGCCAAGGAAGCGGTCGCCGACGCCGGACTTGATTTCTCCGACTGGTCGCCCGAACAGCGCGATCGCGCCAGCGTGATGATCAACTCGGCCGGCGGCGGTGTCGAAGAAATCCTCCAGAACGACGTCGTGCTGCGCGAGAAGGGCCCGGGGTCAGTCAGTCCGTTCGCCTATCCGGCGCTGTCGGCCTCGATGGGCGGCTGTCTCGTGTCAATGGAATACGGCCTGACCGGGCCCGTGATCAACCAGTCGGCCGCGTGTGCGACCTCGATCCTGTCGTTCCTCGACGCGCTGCGCGCGATCCAGCGTGGCGACGCGGACGTGGTCTTCGCCGGCGGCGCTGAGGCGCCGCTGCTACAAGTTGGCTTCGCTGCGCTGGGCAACATGCACGCCCTATCGAGGCGGAACGACGATCCGCAGCGCGCCTCGCGGCCATTCGACCGCGACCGCGACGGCTTCGTGTACGGCGAGGGCGCGGGCGTCGTGATCCTGGAATCCGCGGAGCACGCCCTGAAGCGCGGCGCCAAGATCCAGGCCGAGCTGATCGGCGCTGCAACGACATCTGACGCGTTCCACATTTCGGCGCCCGATCCCACTGGACGTGGCGCCACGATGGCCATGACGAAAGCACTCCAGAACGCGGGCGTCGCGCCCGATGAAGTCGATTACATCGCCGCGCACGGCACGTCGACCTCACTTAACGACGCGACAGAGACGCGCGCCATCAAGTCGGCGTTTGGCGGACACGCGCACAAGGTCGCGATCAGCTCACCCAAATCGATGGTCGGTCACACGATCGGCGCAGCGGGCGTGGTCAATGCCCTGGCCGCGATCGGTGCGATTCGCGAGGGGGTCATTGCCCCGACGATCAACCTCGACAATCCCGATCTGCCGGAGCTCGACCTCGACTACGTGCCCCTTGTTGCCCGTAAGGCCAAGGTCGACACGGCGATGATCAACGGATTCGGTTTCGGCGGCCAGAACGCGGTCGCCGTTTTCAGGAGATTCGAGGCTTAAGGCTTGTGCCGCGGGATCTCGCGGCCCTCGAACTCGTCGAACTGCGCGATGAGGTCCGGCGGGACGCGCATCACTCGGTTCAGCTCGAGATCGAACATGACCTGGAGCGTTTCCCCGTCCGCCACCAAGCGGGCTTCGCCGACGGCCGACTTTTCGGCGCGGATGCGGTATTCGAACGCGAATGACGAACCGCCTACCCAGGCGAAGCGCACGCCGGCCACGAGTGGCTCCCCAAACAGCACCGGCGAGCGGTAGTTGATGCGCGCCTCGGCGATCACGAAGGTGTGCTCCATGCCGTGCGCGCCGGTCATGAACGGGCTGCCCGTTACGCGCGCGTAGTAGCCGGCGCGCGCCGCCTCGAAGTACGAGAGGAAGGTCGCGTTGTTGACGTGGCCGAATGCGTCGGTATCGACGAAACGGACCTCGATCGGGTGTTCGTAGCGAAATTCGCCGCTGGGCGATTCGGACCGACGGCTCATCTCGCGCTGATCATCGCACGCAGCCATAGCGCGATGCCGCGGACTAAGGAGTGGCTTCCGTCTCGAGGAAGTACATCGCGCTTTGGAGGTTGGCGGCGCTGCCGTTGTTGGCATTGAAGACGATCTTGAAGACCTGACCCGAAACATTGATCGTGCGGTTGCTACCGACGAGCGTCACGCAGTAGGCGCGACCGGACACACCGCGTTTGAACTGGACGTCGGTCAGCTTGCCGACGTCAGTGCGCCAGTCCGACGCCATCATGGCGCTCAGCTGCGCCCACGTGAACGAGTTGCTCTGCCAGGCGAAACCGGGCGCGTTGCGGTCATAGGCGAGGCCGTTCTCGTCGTAGTCGGGCACGCCACGCAAGTACGGAATCGGGCTGCTGGTGACCTTGCCGCTGGCGCTGGGCCACGCGTACTCATTGTTCTCCGTGTAACCGCCGCCGACGGTGAAGAAGTACGTCAGTGCCGGAACGCCGTTGTACGTCACGACCTGGCCGGTGGTCGCATCTACTGCCTGGTTGGAGCGCGGGTGTTCCAGCGCAACGCCACCGTAGACCTGGTTGTTGGACGTGGGCACCACGTCGAACGATCGCTCTGGGTGGAGGTGGCGGTAGCCGTAGGTGCGCGACGCGACTGCCTGCGCCTTGACCGCCTCGATGGGCCAGAGCGGCGGCATCTCCGCGGGAACCACGCCCTTTACGTAGTCCTCCATCGACACCACGTTTACGGCCTGGACGCTCGTGCCGGCAGCCACCAGATGCATCGAGCCGCGATAGAGGATGTAGCGCGTCAGTGACGTGCGCCAGGCCATCTCGAGCCGGGTGGCAGGATCGGCGGGATCAACTATCAGATCGGTCGTCGCGGCGGTGGCGAGGACCGCACCGGACGCGTCATGGACGGCGGCCCGCCACGCCCCGTCGGCGGGGACCAAGTCGACGTATGAGTCGGCCGGGAAAACCTGGGGACTGCCGCCTCCGTCAACAAACGATGCGCTTGACCAGGTGCCAAAACGGGCAGAGATGCGTGCAGGCGCGGTGGGTGTCGGGAAATAGGCCGAATTCAACAGCACCCGGATGGGCTGATTCGGGTCCACGGCGCCGAGCGTCGTCGCGGTGTAGTAGTGAGCCAGGATCACGTCGTAGGTCTGACCCGCCGCCGCGCGGCCACGCGCGCCGTATTGCGACATGCCGACGCCGTGATCCGAGCCATTGCCGCGGAAGTGGAACAGCGGCGCCACCGTTGGAGTGGGAGTCGGCGCCACCGTAGGTGATGGGCTGGGAGTCGGGCTGGGCGTGTGTGTCGGAGATGGCGACGGCAAACGTGTGGGCGTGGGCGTCGGTGTCCGAGTAGGTGTCGGGCTGGCAGTCCGAGTCGGAGTCGGTGAAGCAGTGTGCGTCGGAGTCGGAGTCGGATCAGGCCCAATCGTGGGCGTCCGCGGCGTCATTACCAGCGCGGCCGGCGCACCACCTTCGCGGGATGAGAAAAGGAAGCCGTCGGCGTTGGTCGTCACGAGGCGGAGCGAGACTCGCGGACTGTCGATGACGCCATCGACGAACGCTGCGCTGACATCGATCGTAGATAGGCCGCTGGGTTGCGCCTCGTTCACCGTTGCGACCACCGGACCGACCGGCAGCGCCGTGTTCCACGTGAGCGCCAGCTCGTCCCATCCCGGATCGATGCGGTAAACAGTCAAGCCGCCACCGGCCGCGTCGCGCAGAGTGAGCCGGAGGGCGGCCCTACCTACGCGCCTGCCCAGCCAGGCCGACGTATCGAATGTCAGATAAGCCTCGGCCTGTGGGGCACCGTCGACCGCCAGCTTGGCGGCCGCGCCGTAGTTGGAGTCGGGTGTGACGGGGGTCGTGTAGGTGTCGGCGATCGACCCCAGGGCGGCCTCGTCGGGCGTCGTGCCCATGGTGACCTGGGGTGGCGTTGTGCCCTCGCGCGACGAGAAGCTCACGACACTCGCGGCGTCGTTGGTGACGCGCAATGAGATGTAGGCGAGATCGACCGAGCCGGACGCAAAGAAGGCCCCGAGTGGGAAATGGACACCGTCCGGCGCAACCGTGCCGCGCACGACGATTGCGTTCAACGGAACGGGGCGAGTCGCATAGGTGATCAATGTCTCCGGCCAACCACCCGGGACCTGGCTCAGCGCGAGTGTTGACGCGTCCCCAACAACTCCGGCCAAGCGCAGATCGAGACCGTCCGCGGGCTGTCCGGCCCAGCGCGACAGATTGAAGCGCAGGTAAGCGCCGGCAATACCGGCCTTGACGCGCAGGCTCGTGTCCAGGCCGTAGTTGAGCTTCGGTTTGGCCGCGTTTACCCAAGCGTCGGCGGCAGGTTCGACGTGGCTCGTCGTAGTCGCGGCCACGAGAGCCGGCGCACACACCGAAAGAGCCACCAGAAATGCGATCAGCGCAAGCCGGCCGCGCATGTTCAGAACAAGATTTCCCACTCGTCCCGACCGTATTGGCCGGGGCTTGCGCGGACCATGTCACCTTGGTCAGGCTCGGAGCGGTACTGTCGGGTTGGGGGGTGCTCCGGAGGCTAGGCGGCGGCGGTTGGCGCGGGCCGGGCCCTGAGCGAGGTGGGTGGGCCGGCGACTGGCTGGAAGCGGCGCAGTCGGAGCGAATTTGCGACCACGCTGACCGAGCTGACAGCCATCGCGGCGGCGGCCAGGATGGGGTCGAGCAACACGCCGGTGAATGGGTAGAGCGCGCCCATGGCGACCGGGATAAGTACGACGTTGTAGGCGAACGCCCAGAAAAGGTTCTGGCGAATGACGCGCATCGTCTGGGCCGAGAGGTTGATGGCGGTCGCGACCAGTCGCGGATCACCGCCGACCAGCGTCACGTCGGACGCCTCCATGGCCACGTCTGTGCCAGTGCCGATGGCCACGCCGAGATCCGCCTGAGCCAGCGCCGGCGCGTCGTTGATGCCATCGCCGACCATCGCCACTTTGCTGCCCTTGGCCTGGGCCTGCTTGATGAACTCGACCTTGCCTTCCGGCCGGACTTCGGCGACGACGTGATCGATGGGAATACCGACCGATCGAGCCACCGATTCACCGACCGACCGCACATCGCCAGTCACCAGCCAGGTGCTCAGGCCCCGTTTGTGTAGATCCGCGATCGCCGCCGCCGACTCGGGCCGAATGGGATCAGCGATTGCCACCAGACCCAGCAAGCGGCCGTCGAACGCGACGTACACCGGGGTCTGGGCAGAGGTCGCCGCTACCTGCGCCGCTGCGGCGAGTGGCCCGAGATCGATCCCGTGGTCGGCCATGAGGCGCGCGCTGCCAACGACTGCCACCCGGTCGCCGATGTGGGCATGCGCGCCGTAGCCGGCCGTGGCCTCAAAGCCAGTTGCAATAGGCGCTGTCACACCGTGCGCGGTTGCGCCCTCGAGGATGGCCGCTGCCAGGGGATGCTCACTGCCTTTTTCAACGGCCGCGGCCACCGTGAGCAGCTCCGTGGCGTCGACGCCGTTCGCCGGCACGACCTGGGCCAGCGCCGGCCGACCGCGCGTCAGCGTGCCAGTCTTGTCAAACACGACGGTGTCAATCCGCTCGGCACTCTCGAGCGCCTCGCCGCCGCGGATGAGGATGCCCGCCTCTGCCCCGCGGCCCGTGCCGACCATGATCGCTGTCGGTGTGGCGAGGCCCATGGCGCACGGACAGGCGATGACCAGAACGCTGATCAGGTTGACCAGTGCGAAGGTGGCGCGCGGCTCCGGACCGAAGACGAGCCACACCACGAACGTCGCGCCAGCCAGTACAAGCACCGCGGGGACGAACCAACTCGTGACCGCGTCGGCCAGCCGCTGGATGGGCGCCTTCGAGCCCTGCGCCTCTTCAACCAGGCGCACGATCTGCCCCAGGACGGTGGCGCGGCCGACACGTGTCGCGCGGAACAGAAATGAGCCAGTCGTGTTGAGCGTCGCCCCAATGACCTCGTCGCCGACACCCTTGGCAACGGGCATCGCCTCGCCGGTCAGCATCGACTCGTCGAGTGCGCTGGTGCCCTCGATAACTCGTCCGTCGACGGGAACCTTCTCGCCCGGTCGGACGCGGACGATGTCGCCCGCCTGGACCTCGCTCAATGGCACGTCGATCTCGCGACCGTCGCGCACCACCCGAGCGCTGCGCGGCTGCAGCCCGGCCAGGCGGCGCACCGCGCCAATCGTTGCCGACTTCGCACGCGCCTCGAGCCAGCGCCCGGCAAGCACCAGGCCGACGATGACCGCGGCACTGTCGAAATAGGTCATCGGTTCGATGCCCGCCCCTGCAACCAGGCTGGGCCAGACGGTGATTGCCGCGGAATAGAGCCACGCGGCTGTCGTGCCCAGGACAACGAGCGTGCTCATATTGGTGCTCGCATGTCGCGCGGCGCGCAGCGC
>JBDTVN010000019.1:0-16741 GCA_040007155.1 Chloroflexota bacterium | reverse complement strand
GCGGCAACCTGCTCTACTCCGCCGGACCCGGCTGGGATTACTCGACGGGTCTGGGCACGCCGCGCGTCGCTCCCCTGGCACGCGCCATCGTCGACCTGCTCAAGCGGTAAGCGCTCAAGCGCTCAGGAAATCCGCCTCCGGTTCGGCCGCGCCAAGCAATAACGCCGCGAACAGGGTCGTGCGCGGCACGATCGAGTCGACTTCAAGGTATTCGCCCGGCGCGTGATCCGCGCCACCCACTGGCCCCAGGCCATCGAGTGACGGCACGCCCATGCCGCTCGTGGTGTTCGCGTCGGACGCGCCCCCGGTTGCAGCGTCGTGCAGCTCGAAACCGATCCGCCCAGCCAGGCTGATCGCCATCTCCGCGAGCGCCGCCGTGGCGGGCGTCTTCTCCATGGGCAACCAGTGATGCAGACGATCGACGATGCAAGTCGTGTCGGGCACAGTCGAATCCTCGGCGATCGCGCGGATGTGCGCCTCAACTTCGTCGAGGCTATTGGCCGTTGTGGCGCGGACGTCGACGTGCATTTCGCACTTTTCGGCAACGATGTTAGGCCGCGTACCGCCATGGACAGACCCGACGTTGACCGTGACGCCCGGCCATTTGCTATTGAGCGCGTGCAAAGCGAGCGTCTTATGGGCCGCCTCAAGCGTCGCGCTGCGGCCCTTCTCTGGTTCGACGCCGGCATGCGCCGCCCGGCCGACGACGGTCAGGCGGAAATCGGCGATGCCCTTGCGGGCGCTAACGATGTCGCCGTTCTCACGCGCCGACTCGAGGACGAACGCGACGGTGGCCCCGCGCGCCGCTTCCTGGATGTGCGGCGTGCTCGAGGTCGAGCCGATCTCCTCGTCCGGATTCGCAACGAAGGTCAGGCGCTCGAACGGCAGCCAGTCTGCCGGTGTGCCGCCACCGCGCGTCGAGCGCAGGACACGCAACGCGTACAGGCCTGTGAGCAGGCCGCCCTTCATATCATCGACGCCCGGCCCATAGGCGCGCCCGTCGTCCACCACGAACGGCCGCTCGGCGGCAGTGCCCGCCTCGAACACGGTATCGAGATGGCCGACCAAAACGGCCCGTCCCCTGCCCTTCCCCTCCAGCACCGCAACGACTGTGTCGCCAAGTGTCTCGTGGGGGATGACCGTAACTTCAGCGCCGAGCTCGCGAAACTGCGCGGCTACCCAGCGGCCCACCTCATCCACGCCATGCTTGGTGTAAGTGCCGCAGTCGATGTTGACCAGGCGTTCGAGGTCGGCCATGTAGTCGGGCTGGGCAGTCGTCAGCGCGGCGCGGAGCTCGGCCAGCTGGGAGTCGGTAACCATGGCGGCAGCGTATCGGACGTTCCTATACTCCACAGACAGTGCGCCTCGTCGAAGTCCGTGTCCTCGACGGCCCCAACCTGTATCTGCTTGAGCCTGCCATGCGAATCGAGGTCGTCATTGGCAGGCGCCGCTCGTGGTACGGCTCGCGCATGCCTGCCGCGCACGCGCTGGTCCGGCTGGGCGCCGTGGTTGCTCCCAAGGACGCACCGTCATCCGTGGTGGCGCTGGCCGACGCCGTCCGCAAGCTCCATCGCGCAGCACTCGCCCGCCGCGTGTCGGTAGCGATCCACCGCACGAGCGAGCCCGGCCGCTGGGTCGTGGCGTATCCGTGGCAGGAGCGCGATCAGGCCGAGTTGATCGCCAATGCGGCCTTCCGCATCGCCGACGCGCAGGGCTCAACGGAGCGATTCTTCGCGCGCGCCGTCGAGCGGATCCGCACAGCCGACGGCCCTCCGCCCGAATGGCTGACCGACGCTGTCCTGACGAAGATGCGCAACCGCGACGGCAAGCGCGTGCCCATGATCAGCATCAGCGGCACCAACGGGAAGAGCACGACGACGCGCATGATCGGCCACATCGCGCGACTCGCGGGACAGCATGTCGGCACAACGACGACAGACGGCGTCTATGTCGACGAGGTGCTTAAAGAGGAGGGCGACTACACCGGACCAGCCGGGGCGCGGGCGGTACTGACGCAGCCCGAGGTTGACCTCGCAGTCCTCGAAACGGCGCGCGGCGGGATCCTGTTGCGCGGCCTGGGCTACCAGTCGAACGATGTGAGCGTGCTGACCAACGTAAGCGCCGACCATCTCGATCTGCAGGGGCTGCATACGTTGCCTGAGCTGGTCGAGGTCAAGTCGGTCATCTGCCGGGTGACCAAACCGAGCGGGACGGTCGTGCTCAATGCCGACGATTGGCTGGTTGCGTCGGTCGGCGTCCGTGTGAAGGCCAAAATCGTCCTGTTCAGCGAGCAGGGCAAGGGCGCCGGTTTGCGCCGGCATTTGCGACGCGGCGGACGGGCGTTCGTTCGTGACGATGATTGGCTCATCGAAGTGGTCGGTCAGCGGCGGCGGCGGATCGTGCGTGTCGCGGATATCCCGGCGACCTTCGGTGGATTGGCGCGGCACATGGTCGCCAACGCGCTCGCAGCTGCGGCCGGCGCGCGCGCCCTTGGTTTCACCGCAGACCAGGTTGCCACAGGATTGCGCGACTTCAGGATCTCGCCTGAGCTCATGCCGGGTCGGCTCAACTTCTACCGCCGCGGCAGCCAGCTGGTGGTCATCGATTACGCCCACAACGTGGCTGGTCTGACGGTGCTGATCGACACGGTCGAGGCGCTCATTGGGCCGCGTGGCAAGCGCCGCGCTTCCCTGTCATTGATTGTTGGCTCCGCCGGGGATCGCCCAGACGACCAACTGCGTAACCTTGCTGTGACTGCCGCGCAGCACGCCGACGAGCTGGCGCTGAAGGAGGATCTGCCGTTCCTGCGCGGACGGACCCGCCAGAGCACCCTGGGCGAGCTGCGCGAGGGCTTCCGCGCCGGCGGGGCGAACCCTGCGTCAGTGCCGGTATACATCGACGAGGCCACCGCGTTGCGCGGCGAGATCGAGACCGCTGGCCGGCTCGCGGCTGATGAGGGCGGCGAGCCGCACGTCCTGGTGCTGATGTGCCACGCGCATCGCGAAGAGGTGGCCGGCTACCTCGAGAAGGTTGGCTTCGTACCGGCCAACGACTTCAGCGCCCTGGCGGACTTCCGCGCTTAGAACCTAGGGGCGGCGCTTGTAAACAAGCGCCAGGAGCCCGACCGCTGTCCCGTTCGGATGATCGCGCGGCTCGAACTCATCGCCGAGTTCGCCGATGCGCTGGCGCAGTTCGGCCAGGTCGGCATCGTTGAGGCGCACGCCCAGGCGCACGATCGACGGCGCGCTGGTTGACTCGCTTTCATCGATCTCGTCGCGCACCGCTTCGAGCACGGACGCCGTGTAATCACGGCCTGGCCGCATCTTTATGCGCCACGACTTACCTGTCGCGCGATACGGCCGCTCCAATGCGCCGCGCCTGCCCGGGCGGACCGTGCCCGCCTCAAGAAAACCGCCGCGCACCAGGACACGGACGTGATGCAACACTGTCCCGGGATCGCGCCCAAGCCGATCGGCCATTTCCTTGTTCGTCAACGCTTTATCGAGCGTCAAGCGCAGGATGCGCAGGCGCATCGGGTTGGCGATGGCGCGCATCTCGGCGGGCGTCGCGTCGCGTTCGGGCGGCGCGGAGCGCGTCCGTGGCGGGACTCGGATTGCGCCGGCGTGCTCAGTGATGGACATTTCTCCACTGGTTGGCTAGAGTCCACCACATTATGCGCGACTGGAAAGCAGGGAGCGTCGGCCTCATGACATTTCTCGTTCTGGCATGCGCTCCAGCACCGACTGCAGCGCCGACTCTCAGGCCAACGCTGGCACCAACTCCCAGCCCTGTCCCATCGGCATCGATGGTCACCGTGAACACCACCGACCTGACCTTCGACGGCGGCCGGCCGACTGATGCGTATCTCGTTGCGCCCGCCGACGAATCGGCTCGTTCAGGCCGCGCCATCCTGTGGTTCCACTGGCTCGAAGGTGGGGCACCGACCAGCAACCGGACTGAGTTCCTCGACGAGGCCAAGGCGCTGGCGGCGAGCGACGGCATCGTGTCCCTCCTCGTCGACGGCACGTTCCCCTGGAAGGAAACACCGAGCGGCATCGAACACGACAAGACCGCCATCGAGGCCGAGCTGACCATGCTCGCGGCGGGCTACGAGCTTCTTTTGACGCAGCCCGGCGTGGACCCGGCGCGGACCGCGCTGGTCGGCCACGACTTCGGCTCGATGTACAGCAGTGTCCTGTTCAGCCGCGACGCGCGGCCCAAGCTGCTGGTGATGATGGCGCCTACCGCTCGCTGGGCTGACTGGAATCTGCGCTACTGGAACATCACCGACGACGCCGACCAATATCGCGCGACGATGGCGCCGCTCGACCCGGTCACGGCGCTGGCTGATGCGGCGGCGTCCGGGCGCAAGGTGCTGCTGCAATTCGCGAATTCAGACCAGTACGTTCCGACCCAGGTTGCCGACGAGATTGCGATCGCGGCCGGACCCAATGCCACGCGCCAGGACCTCGACACCGGGCACGAAATGAACGACCAGGCCCGCACCGACCGTGACGCCTGGCTGCTCGCGAACCTGTGAGGGCTGCTCGCCTCTGGCTTTTGGCGCTGCTCACTGTCGCCTGCGGCGCCCCACAGGCACCGCCGACGCCCTCACCCGCCCCTACCGCCGCCCCGGCGACACCATCCGCCGCACCCGTGCTCATCGAAGTCGCGGCAGAGCCAATCGGCATTGCCGAGGGCAATGGCACCGTCTGGGTCGCGGTCTACTTTGTGGGCCAGGTCATCAAGATCGACCCGGCGACGCATGCGCTGATCGGTGCCGTTGACGTGGGCGTTGGCGCCATCGGATTGGCCGCGGGTCCGGATGCGCTGTGGGTGACCATCCATGATTCCGCTGAGGTCGTTCGCCTCAGCTATGCCGATGAATCGGTGACCCGCATTGATGTTGGGCCGCAGCCGGAAGGCATTGCTGTAGCCGCCGACCAGGTTTGGGTCACGATCGAAGAAGACGGTCAGGTTATGCGCATCGACCCCGCGACGAACGAGGTCGTGGCGACGATCGAAACCGGTCGCGAGCCTCGCCACGTGGGGCTGGGGTTCGACTCGGTTTGGGTCACCAACTTCGGTTCAGCCACGATCACGCGGATCGACCCTGCCACAAACACGGTACTTGCCACGATCCAAGCCGGGTTTGGGCCGGAGGGCATCGGCGTCACGGACGACGCCGTGTGGGTAGCCAACGTCCGCGATGGCACCGTGTCGCGCATCGATCCCGCAACGAACACGATCGTCGCCACGATACCCACGGGTAGCGCGACCGAGGGCATCGTGGTCGACCCCAACGGGCTCGTCTACGCCGCCGTCAGCGGCGCCTTTGGCATTGCGGGCATCGACCCAGCCACGAATGCCGTGACTGCGGTGTTCTCGACTGGCACTGAGCCGCGCCGGATGTTGATCCGCGGGCACGATCTGTGGGTGACCGACATGGGCGACGGTACGGTCCAGATCCTGGACCTCACGAAGCCGCGAACGCCGGGCGGCTAGCCCTCGTCGACCGCGAACTCGCCGGGCGCGGCGATGGCCGAGCCCATAGGCCGCGAATGAGCGTCAGCCATGACCTTGCGATACACCGCCGCGGTGTCGTCGGCGCACAACATCACCAGGTCACCCGCTTGGGCGAGCTGCATCGCGGCCGCCGTCGCATCCTGTTCGTCGGGCACGATCTGGACGATCTTGGCGCGGGCGCCGCTGGCTTGAGCACGATTGATGCCCTCCACCACCAGGCTCGCTGATTCGGAGGGTTGTCGGCCGCGCAGGTTCTTGTCCTCGCGCACGACGAGCGCGTCAAACGCGTGCGCGGCGATCTTGCCGAATTCCAGATGGTCGGCATCGCGCCGGTCACCGGGTATGCCGATCACGCCGATTGCGCGACCCGAGCCACCCCGGACACCTTTGCTCTTGCCTTCAGGAGGTCGAACCATAAGCTCGACGAACTCGGCCAGGCGGCGCATGCCGTCGACGTTGTGGCAATAGTCGAGGATGATCTTGTAGCCGTCGACATCGATCTCGTTGAGTCGGCCAGGCGCCTGGAAGAAGGACGTGCTGAACGTGCGCAGGCCCTGGCGGATGTCATGCAGGTGCGCGCCCGCGGCCCAGGCGGCGGCTGCCGCGGCCAAAGCATTGGCCACATTCATCCGGGCCCGGCCACCAAAGGTCGCCGGGATCAGGTGCGTGTAGAGGAGCGGCATCGTGCGATCGGCGTGTCGGAGCACGACCAGCTCACCGTCGCTCGTCTCCTGGACAACCATCGCCGCGCCGCCGCGGCCGCAGTGGCCGTCGACACGGTCGTAGCCCTGTTCGCCAGGCTGGGCCATCGAGAAATAGACGACCGTGCCGCGGCATTGACGAGCCATCCGCGCGACCAGCGGGTCGTCGGCGTTGAGCACGGCCGTGCCCGCGCGCGGGACTGCCTCAACGACAACTGACTTCACGTGCGCGAGCTGGGCCATCGTCTCCACCCCGCGCAGCCCGAGGTGATCGCCGGTGACGTTGGTAACGACGGCGACGTCGTTACGGTCGTAGCCCAGGCCCTCGCGCAAGATGCCGCCTCGCGCCACCTCGAAAACAGCCGTGTCAACACTCGGGTTCTGGAGAACCATCTGCGCCGACTTGGGGCCGGACATGTCGCCCCGCCGGATGAGCCGCCCGTCAACGACGATGCCGTCGGTCGTGGTCATGCCTACGCGCCGGCCCATGAGCTTGAGGATGTGCCCGACCATGCGCACAGTGGTCGTCTTGCCGTTGGTGCCGGTCACGCCGACGATCGGGATGCGCGCATTTGAACCTGGCGCAAAGAGCAGGTCGATGACCGGCTTGGCCACGAATTGCGGCTCGCCCTGGGTAGGGTGAGTGTGCATGCGGAAGCCGGGTGCGGCGTTGACCTCGACGATGGCGCCACCCTGTTCACGGACGGGTACGGCGATGTCAGGCACGATGAAGTCGATGCCCGCGACATCCAGTCCGATCACGCGCGCGGCCGTCTCGGCGATCTCGACGTTCTCCGGGTGCGCGTCATGCGTTCGGTCGATCGAGGTTCCGCCGGTCGACATGTTGCCGGTCGACGCGAGATTGACGCGCGTGCCCTTGGGCGGCACGGCGTCCATCGCGTAGCCCTGCGCTGCAACGAGCTCTTCGGCGCCAGGCGTGACCTTGATGCGCGTCAGCACCTTCTCGTGGCCAATGCCGCGCCGCGGGTCCGCGTTTTCCCGGTCGACCAACTGCGCGACGGTGTGCTTGCCATCGCCCACGACGCTCGCCGGGACGCGCTCCGCGCAGGCGGCCATCTTGCCGCCGACGATCAGGACGCGGTAGTCGTTGCCGCTGACGAACGACTCGACGACAACGTCGCCGCCGCTGCTCCCGTCGTATGCGGGCACGAACGCCTTGCGCACGGCTTCATCGCTGCGCAGATTCAAGCCCACACCGCGGCCGTGATTGCCGTCGAGCGGCTTGACCACGCATGGGAAGCCGATCTCGTGTGCCGCCTCAACTGCGCCGTCGACCGTGTGGACAACCCGCGATTTGGGCACGGGCAGTCCAGCTGAGCTGAGCAGCTGATTGGTCAGGCCCTTGTCAGAGGCGAGGTCCACGGCGATCGCGCCGGTGCGTGAGGTCATGGTCGCCCTGATGCGTTGCTGGTGGATGCCCTGACCCAGCTGCACGAGGCTGCGTCGGTCGAGTCGGATGTAGGGGATATCGCGCGAAAGCGCCTCATCAAGCAGGGCGGCGGTCGACGGCCCGAACGCGCGGCGCTCGGCGAGTCGGATCAGCGCCTCCAGCTCTTCGGCGAAGTCGAGCGGAGCTTCGTCGGGCGCGACGAGGTGGTTGACCAGCGCAACGGCCAGACGGCCAGCCTCCCTGCCGACATCCTCGTCGCGGAACTCAAAGACGACGTTGTATTGGCCGTAGCCACCAGCCGCGCGCGTCTTACCGAGATGCGCCTCTGTACCGGCCATGCTCTGGAGCTCGATCGCGACGTGCTCCGCCACGTGACCCAGCCACGTCCCCTCCTTCAACCGGGAGATGAAGCCGCCGCGCCGGCCCAGTGAGCAGGCGTGGTCCTCAAGCCCCGGAATGAGTGCTACGAGCGCCTCGTTGAAGCCCGAGATCGTGTTGCTGGGCCATTCTTCGAGTACTCCCAGGTCGACCAGCAGCGCGATCGCGGGCGAGCGCCACCAGATATTGGGGCCGCGCAGGACGCGCGTATCGAGGATGCGCAGCGTCGGCGCGGGCGTGGCTTGCTTGTGCTTGACCGGGGCGCGCTTGATTGGCGCCCGCTTCTGTGGCGCGGCGGCCTTGGCAGGTGCCTTGCGCACCGCCTTAGCTGGACGCGATTGCTTCGACGTCGACGGCATGAAGGTTGGGTGCCTCGACCCGCTCGCGCCGGTCGAGATCAAAGCGATAGCCATTGGAAAGTGAGTGCAGGCGGACGTTGCTGATCATCATCGGCCGGTGCGCCTTGACTTCCCAGGCGTCAGTCTCAGATTCCGCTCCGTCGATGATGGTGATTGACCTCCGACCAACAACCTCAAGCACCCTGTCAGGCCCGACTACGCCGGCGGTGTCCTCATCGACGCCAATGCCGAGCAGCGACGGGTTCTGGGCGATGATCGCGAGGAGGCGGCCGAGCCGGTTGCGCTGCTCGAAGTGCTGATCGACGATGACCCCCGCCAACAGCCCCAAACCGGCCGCCATGTGGACCATGCGCTGCTTGGGCGTCGCGCCACTTGCGCCGAATGCGACCATATGCGTGCTCATCGCGGAGGCACCTGCGCTCGTGCCAGCAACTACGGCGCCTTCGCGGTGACGCCGAACAATGGCCAGCGCCAGCGGCGTGCCACCGATCGTTGACGAGAGCCGCAGCTGGTTGCCGCCGGTCAGGAAGATGCCCGTAGCGCCCTCCACTGCCTTGACGGCCGTGATCGCCGAGCACTGCGCGCGGTTTGTCGTGTGGATGGGCATAACGTCGGCCGCGCCCAGCTCGCCGAAGATCTGGCGGTACATCTGGCCGGCCAGTGGACCCAATGAGGATGCGGTGCTGATCACGGCGATGCGCGCGTCATGGCCGCCGGCCAACTCAATGAAGCGCGTCAGGATCAGGCGCTCCCGCACCTTGTCCTCCGCGCCGCCGATGATGATGACGTGACCCTCGGTCATCCGCGGGAGTATAGGATGCAGCGCAGGGCGGGGGCGCCCAACACGTTTGCTCGAGGAGGACGAACGGAGCCCCGCCCTCTTTCCACCTCCAGTTTGCGCGGGATGCGATCCTGCGCGTCATGACCCACCTGCTGCGTCTTTCGCCGCGCCGCCTGGTAGCGATTGTGCTGCTCGCGGCCACGGGCGGGCTTGTGCTTGCCCTCTTGTGGGAGCGCGGCCAGCTGGCCGGGTCGGACGCATTCGCCTACTGGACCGCCGTTCAGCGCTGGCTGGGCGGCCAGGACATCTACCAGGTGACGCCCGGACTCGATCTATCGCCATCACAGGGGGCGCTGCCCTTCGCATACGCGCCGTGGTCGCTGTACCTGTTCCTGCCGTGGGCCGTGCTGCCGTGGTCCATCGCGTGGTTTGTGTGGCGCCTGGCGACGATCGTGCTGTTTGCGTGGACCGTGGCCTGGGCATATGACCGGCGGCCGCTCGCCACGGCGCTGCTCGTGGCCGTGCTTGCCCCTGCGCTCGCTGCGAACCTGGATACCGGCAACGTCAACATCTTGATCGTGCTGGGGGTGTGGCTCGGCTGGTTTGTAAGCGCCCGCTTTGGTGGCGCGCGTCTTGGTGGCGTGGCGTGGGCGATCGGCACGGCGTTGAAGTTCGTGCCGGCGCCGCTGTTGCTCTTCCTGCCCCGCCAGGGTTGGCGCTACGGGCTGGCAACGCTGGCAGTTCTCGCCGTCCTGACGCTCGCGACCTGGCCGCAGGTCGTCCGCCAGGTCGACATCGTGCTCAACTACCCGCGCCCGCTACGCATCGACTACATGGTGCTCGCGTGGGCGGCGGTGCCGTGGCTATGGGCGCGGCCGTGGCCGCCCAAGCTGAACGACGTGCGCGGCTGGCTGAGCGCCGAACCTAAAGTCGCCACGCCCGTCGCGCCGCCAAGCAAATAGAAACGGGGGCGGCTTGCGCCGCCCCCGTTCAGGGAACCTGAGTTCCGCCTCGGGCTAGAGGACGATCTGGAAGTACGGCACGCAGATGCCGTCAGGATCGTCGTTGAAGCCGAGGTTCGTGAGCGGATCGCCCCAATCGTTCGCGGTCCCGGCTGTGCCGGTACCGATCGACTCGTCGGCGCAATCGATCTCAACGTTGTAGCGGAAGTCGTTGCGCTCGAAGGTGTTATTGGCGGAATCGGGACCCACGATCACACCCAAGAAGTTGAGATGAGCGCGGTTGGCGTAGTAATAGCCGTCAGAAGAATCCACCAGGATCGAGAAGAAGCCTTCCGACACGCGATTGCCGCTGACCGCCACGCCATCAGGCGCGCTTGGTACGGGCTCAATGCCAGGCAAGAGCAACCCGTTATCGCTGACAGACATGCCAGCGAAAACGTTGTCGATGATGTTGCTGCGCACCCTTGAACCGGCCGTGGCGCCGGTCAGGAAGATGCCTCCGAAGAGGAAGCTGTACTGATTGCCCACTGTCGCTGTGTCCAGCGTCGAGAAGACCGTGTTGCCACGGATGTCGACCAGCGCCCCCTCGTCGGCGATGCCGATGCTGTACGGGAATAGGCCGTCAAGCGGCGTGGTGTTCTGCGCAGTGGGTGGTTGCTCGCACGGGAACACGTCGCCCGGGTTGCCCTCGAGGGACGGCTTGATGCCCAGGACAGGCACGAAGTTGCACGTGGCCGGGTCGTTGTAGTGGACGTAGCGAACGTTGTTGTTCCAAACCTTCACTGCGCGATCGCCGCCGGTCAGGATGCCGCCCTCTTTGAAGTCCCTGACCCAGTTGCGCCAAACCAGGGACGCATCAGGACCCCACGCTCCGCCGCTGGAAGGACCCAAATCCGCGAGCACGATGCCGAAGAGGTAGCCACAAGGACCGCTCAGCGTGTTATTGCCAACTGTCTTGATGTGGTTGGCCTTGATCGTCGCGTGTGGCGCCTGGGCCCAGATCGCCGCGGTGACCATTTGGCAATCAGGCGTGATGGGCTGATGCACGAACGGCGCGACCCCGCCGTCGTGGAACTTCAGCCAGAACCCAACAAAAAGGACGTCGCGCGCGGTGATGTTGACCAGCGCGTTGACGAAACCGAGATCGGTCATGGTCGCGGGCGCCCAGATCTTGGCGCCGAGCGCCGGAATCGAGCGAACCTCGAGATTGCGGACGTTGATCGTGATCTCTTCCTGGTAGTTGCCGGGGCAGACGTAGACCTTGTCGCCCGGGTTGGACGCGCCAATCGCGGCCTGAATCGTGCTGAAGTGCGCGTTGGCGCACGCAGACGGCCCAGCGTGGCTGGTGTTGTTGTCGACCCAACGAGTGTGTGACGCAGCCGCCACCGGCGCGACTGCGGCGCCAAGCAACAGCGTACCGAGCATCAGCCCGGTAACGAAGCGCGCTCCATGCGAGCGTGACATAAAGAATCCCCTCCATCTCCTCAAACTCGGCCGCGTGACCGGGCCTCCGGCCGATGATAGATATGTCGCATGGTCGGCGTGTTACGACTTTGCAGCGGGCTCTTGGTGCGTTGGGCCGGGCTGACAGGACGGGCACCAATAAGCGCGCCGCGGTGGCGCACCAGGGTGGGCCCGGGTTGCCTTCGACACGATCCGGGTCGCGCAACGAGGGCAGGGCCGGCCCGTGCGGCCATAGACGTAGACATTGCTCGGCGAGCCGGCCGTGGTGGTCACGCGGGTTCCGCCGGCGCTGTTCGACTTGACCAGTGCGGCGCCGCGCTCGACCAGTGCCCGCAGCTTGGCATCGCTGACCTGGACCAGAGGCGTGAACGGATTGACGCGCTCGATGAACGGCAGCTCGGAGCGGTAGACGTTGCCCAGCCCGGCGAGCGCGGACTGGTCGATCAGGGCGTCGCCGAGCGGAGTGTTGGCGCGGTGCGTGACGCGCAGCGCGGCGAGAGCCGCTTCGAGATCGAATTGTGTTGTCGCGGTATCGCTACCGAGTGCGCGCAATGCCGGATGCGCCGCGAGCGCGCGGGTTTCAATGAGCTCCACGGTGGGTGCGTCGAAACAGACGGCAGTCGCGTCCTTTGTGTCCAGGATGGCGACGGCGCGCGCCAGCGGACGACGCCACGTTTCCCCGGCGCGATAACGGTGCCACGAGCCGTGCAGGCCGAGGTGGGTGTGGAGGGTGAGGCCGTTGTCGAAGCCGATCAGCAGGTGTTTGCCGCGCGCCTCGACATCGGTGACGGTGCTGCCGATCACCAGCTCCAGCCGCGGTCCGCCGAAGCGGCCCCGGGCAGAGGTGATGCGTTTGCCGGCCAGGATCGGTCGCAGCGCGGTGGCGATGCGGGCAAGCGTGTCCCCTTCAGGCATTCGATCGTCCGACTAGACGCGGAGCAGCCAGCCCCGATATGCGCGCTGGAAGCCGGCGGCGGCAAGCGCGGGCGCATGGATCGATTCACCCACCGGCGTGCCGTCGACGCGCTCGATCTGGAGTGCGCGGTAGCGGCCGTCGGCAAGCAGCTGACGCAGGGCGTTGAGCGCTATGGCAGCGCTTTCGGCGTCGGCAAAGGCGGGGAGCGTCTGGAGCGACTTGCCGCCGCGCTCGAGGTACAGGGCGGGTTCGCCATTGACGAGCACGACATACGCCCCAGCGGCCCGGGCCAGCGGGCGGCGGTCCTCGTCCGACCAGCGCGGCCACGCCAGCGACGCACCATAGGGGTTGGCAGGATCAGACGCAGCGAGCAGCAAGGTCTCAGTCGCGCGACGGTCGCCCGCCGCGTCCGACCGTTCGGCGCGCAGGCGATCGAGGGCCGCCGGATGAGCAAACTGGGCGCCACCCAGGCCCTCGACGAAATAGCCGCGCCGTACGCGGCCACGTTCCTCCATCTCGCGCAGGACCGGATACACGGCACTGAAGCCGCCGGGCGTCCCCTCCGCCGCGACCGTGTCGCGCGTCACGACTCCGTACGCGTCGAGCAGTCGCAGGGCCTGCGCATGGCGCCGCTCCGTGTCGCTCGGCGTCGTTCCACCGCGCAGCGCGGCGGCGGTTGCCAGCGCATCGCTCACCAGCGACCAGCGCCCGGCCGCCTCCGGCGGTCCCATTCGTGCCGCGCCCGCGAAACGCGGCCGCGCAACGCCAGCAGTGGCACCGGTCCGGCGGCCGGAACCTGTGCGCGGCCAGCGCAGCGCGCGCAGCGGCGCGAACGTGTCATTGGTCACCTCGGTCGCCCAGACGAGGTCCCACACAGCGTCGAGCAAATCTCTTTCGCGGACCGGCGCTTCACCGCGCTCAGCTCCAACCCGCAGTGCACTGGCCAACAGGTCCCGGTAGAAGGACGCGCCGCGCTCGCGCAGGTGCGTCCGAATCGCGTCGTGCAGCCAGCCCGAAGGTGCGTCGGCCGCAGGTCCGGCCGAAGGCGTCAGCAACAGGGGCAGTCGGTCGGGTCGGTAGAGGGCAACTCGCCCGTCATCCTTGCCGAGCGACCCAAGGCCCAGCCACACAACCTCGCCTGCGGCACCCAGCTCGTCGAGCAGGCGCGGGCCGTAGCCGGCGACGCGCACCGGCAGGATGTCGCGCTCGAGCGCGCTCGCGGGTAGCGGCGTCCCTTCCAGTTGCGCGATCACCTCGGCCAGGCGATCGATGCCACTGCGACGCTCGCCAACGCCCTGCCAGCTCGGCAGGAAACGCGCCAATGCGGGGCCGTCTACGGGCTCGATCTCGCGCCGCAGCCGTGCTAGTGAGCGGCGCCGGAGCAGCCGCAGGACGTCGGGGTGGCACCACTCGCGCTCGACACCGTCGGGCCGGAACTCGCCCTTGACGAGCGTGCCCGCCACAAGCAGCCGCTCGAGCGCGGCTTCGACGTCGGCAATCGGCAGCCCCCAGCGCGACTGTGGCTCACCCTCGAGGAATGGCCCGTGGTGTCGCGCCCAGCGCACGAGCAGGGCGCTCAGCGCATCGTCGACCGGCACCAGGAATGCTTCAGGCACGCCGACCGGCGGCATCACACCCAGAGCGTCACGATACTTTGCCAGGTCCTCGATTGCGATCCAGCGCGGCTCGCCGCTGATGCGCACTTTCAGGGCGCGGCGGTCCGCGGCGAGGGCCTCGAGCCACTCCCCTGCGGCGCGTTCGCGGGCACGCTCGTCCTGACCGCGCACCCTGGCCGCGACCTCGTGTGGGGTCAAGTCGCCCAGCCGGCGCAGCAGGTCATGTACCGCGTCGGCCGATCCGGCGGCTCGCTCAGGCGTCAGCCCAGCGAGCTCAAGCTCGATCTCCGCCAGTGCCTCACCATCGAGGAGCTCACGCAGTTCCTCGGCACCGAGCAGTTCACGCAGCAGATCGCGGTCGAGGGCCAGCGCCTGCGCGCGGCGATCTGCGAGCGGCGCGTCGCCCTCGTACATGTAGGCGGCGATGTAGTCGAACATGAGCGAGGTCGCGAAAGGACTCGCCCGGCGCGTCTCGACGCTGACAAGGTTGATCTCGCGCCGCTCGATCGAGGCGAGGATGCCCTTGAGCGATGGCAGGTCGAACACGTCCTGGAGACACTCGCGATAGGTCTCGAGCACGATCGGGAAGGAGCCGTAGCGCGAAGCCACGCCCAGCAGCTGCGCCGAGCGCTGGCGCATCTGCCACAACGGCGTTCGTTGTCCGGCGCGACGGCGCGGCAGAAGCAGCGCACGTGCGGCGTTTTCGCGGAAATGCGACGCGAAGAGGGCGGACCCACCGAGGGCGCCGATGACCAGCTCCTCGATATCTTCCGACCCGATCCGGATTGCCTCCTCCGCCGCAGCGATCGCATTGACCGTCGCACTGCCTGGAATTGGGTCGGTTTCCAGCCCAGCGACGCCGAGCTCGTCGGTCATGGGCAGGCGGACGACGATCCCGTCATCCGACCACATGGGCTGAACCTCGAGCCCGAGACGCTCGCGCAGACGAGCCTCGATCGCCAGCGCCCACGGCGCGTGGACCCGCGCGCCAAACGGCGACAGCAGGCAGATCCGCCAGTCACCCAGCTCATCGCGGAAGCGCTCCAGAACAATGGTTCGGTCGGTCGGTAGCGCGCCCGTCACCTCGCGCTCCTCGGCCAGGTAATCGAGCAGGTTCTTCGCGGCGAGCTCGTCGAGTTGCGCATCGTCGCGCAGGGCCTTCTCCGCCCTCGCCCGGCCGCGCGCTCCTTCCATTGCCGCGTCACCCAGGTTGCGCGTCAGTTCGCCCAACGCGCGGCCCAACTCAACCGGACGTCCCGGGCCTTCGCCCTTCCAGAACGGCACCTTGCCCGGCTCGCCCGGCGCCGGCGTCACCAGGACTCGATCGTGGGTGATCTGGTCAACGCGCCACGCACTGGCGCCGAGCAATATGACCTCGCCTTCGCGCGTCTCATAGACCATCTCCTCATCGAGTTCGCCGACGCGCCGTCCGCCGCCGTTCTTTGACGAACGCGACCGCGTTGTTGCCCCGTCGGCGTCGTCCACGAGATACACACCGAACAGGCCACGGTCGGGGATCGTGCCGCCGCTGATGACCGCGACGGTGCGCGCATCACGCCGCGACTCAACTGTGCCTGCGGCGCGGTCCCAGATGACGCGCGGCCGCAACTCAGCAAACTCGTCGCCCGGATAGTGGCCGGCGAGCATGCCCAGCGTCGCTTCGAAGGAGTCGCGCCCAAGGTCGGCGAAGTTCTCGGCGCGGCGCACGAGCCCAAAGAGCTCATCGACCTGCCAGCGTCGCTCGGCCGCGGTGGCGACGATCTGTTGCGCGAGGACGTCGAGCGGATTGCGCGGGATGACCGTCGGCTCGATGTCGCCGGCGAGCATGCCCTGAGTCACGACGGCCGCCTCGAGCAGGTCGCCGCGGTACTTGGGAAAGATCACGCCCTGCGATGGCTCGCCGACCTGGTGGCCGGCACGGCCGATGCGCTGCAACCCTCGCGCCACAGACCCGGGCGACTCGACCTGGATGACGAGATCCACCGCGCCCATGTCGATGCCCAGCTCAAGTGAAGAGGTGGCCACCAGGGCGGGCAGTCGGCCGTCCTTCAGGGCTTCCTCGACGAGCAGCCGTTCTTCTCGCGCGAGCGAGCCGTGGTGCGCGCGAACAAGCTCTTCGCCGGCGAGCTCGTTCAGCTGCAGGGCGAGTCGCTCGGCGAGGCGACGCGAGTTGACGAAGACGATGGTCGAGCGATGGGCGCGGATCAATTCGAGGATGCGCGGATGGATCTGCGGCCAGATGGAGCTGCGCTGGTCCGGTGCGGCCGCTGAACCGCCGCGCTGCTGCTCTGGGGGCAGGACCTCGCCGATCGCCGACATGTCTTCGACGGGCACGACGACCTGCAGATCGAGGGTCTTGCGTATCCCGGCGTCGACGATCGTCACCGACCGCGGCACACCCGGTGTGGTGTCACTCAACGGTGTCTGACGGCCGCCGAGGTAGCCGGCGACGACGCTCAGTGGTCGCTGGGTTGCGGACAGGCCGATGCGCTGCGGCGGCTTGATGGCGAGCTCTTCCAGACGCTCCAGCGACAGCGCAAGATGGGCGCCGCGCTTGGTCGCGGCGAGAGCATGGATCTCGTCGATGATCACCCACTCGACGCCGCGCAGCGCCTCGCGCGCCTGCG